>JBBIOF010000322.1:0-3863 GCA_037443505.1 Candidatus Rokuibacteriota bacterium | reverse complement strand
CGCCTCTGGCCCGGCGCCGCTCCGCCGCGCGGCAGGCCGCCGGGCCCAGCGCCCGGCCACGAAGTCGAGGACGCCCACCTTGAAGAAGAGGGTGAAGGCGATGAGGATGGCGCCCAGGACCAGGCCCCAGAGGTTGGTGAACTTCGTGATGAGCGCGGTGAGCGTCACCAGGATGGCGGCGCCCGCCAGTGGCCCCAGCAGCGTGTTGGTGCCGCCCACCAGCACCATGAAGATGGGCTCCGCGGACTTCGTCCAGTAGACGAAGTCGGGGTACGCGCCGCCCACGTAGAGCGCCATGAGCGCCCCGGCCAGCCCCGCGAACCCGCCCGCCGCCACGAACACCGCCAGGCGGAGGCCGCGCTCGCTCGCCCCCAGGAAGTCCACCCTGTGGGCGTTGTCGCGGACGGCGCGCAGCAGGAGCCCCCACGGCGAGTCCACGAGGACCTTGGCCAGCAGGAATGCGGCGGTGGCCGCCAGCAGGGACAGGTAGTAGAAGGTGAGCGGCGCCCGCACCACCAGCGTCAGCGAGCCCAGCCGGATGGGCGGCACCTGGATGCCGCCGATGAGCCCCTGGTCGCCGCCCGTCAGCGCGGTCCAGCGGATCACCACCGTGTAGACGATCTGGGCGAACGCCAGCGTGAGCATGGAGAAGTAGATGGTCCCCAGGCGCACGCAGAAGAAGCCGATGGCCAGCGCGGCCGCCGCGGCCCCCGCCACCGCCAGCGCCAGGGCGGTCCCCAGCCCGACGCCGGTCTTCTGCAGGAGGATGCCCAGCGTGTAGGCCCCCACCCCGAAGTAGGCGGCGTGGCCGAAGGAGACCATGCCGGTGTAGCCGATCAGCAGGTTCAGGCTCATCGCGAAGATCCCCATGATGAGGATCTGCGGGCCCACGTTGAGCAGGAACGTGGACGGGTAGACCAGCGGCAGGAGCGCCGCCACCACCGCTGCCACCAGCCCGGCGATCACGTCACAGCTCCTTGCCGGCCCCGAGGAGCCCGCGGGGCCGCAGCAGCAGCACCACCGCCATGAGGATGAACACCAGCCCCTCCTCCAGGGCCGGGAAGGCCACGGAGCCGAAGGCCCGGACGAAGCCGATGAGGAGGGCGCCGGCGAAGGCCCCCGCCATGCTGCCCAGGCCGCCGATCACCACCACGATGAAGGACTCCACCAGGATGGAGAAGCCCATGCCGGGGAAGATGGACCGGACCGGGGCCGCCAGGACGCCGCCCAGGCCCGCCAGGAAGCTCCCCAGCGCGAAGACGGCCGTGGAGACCAGGGCCACGTTGACGCCCAGCGACGCCACCATCTGCGGGTTGTCGGCGGTGGCCCGGACGATCTTGCCGAAGCGGGTGCGGGTGAGCAGGAGCCACAGCCCTGCGGCCACCACGATCCCGGCCGCGATGACGAAGGCGTAGTAGGCGGGCACGGGGGCGCTGCCCACCAGCACCGGGGGCCGGCGGAAGAGCTCGGGGACGCCCATGCTCACGAAGTCGTAGCCCCAGACCACCTTGGCCAGGTCGTCGAAGACCAGGATGAAGGCGTAGGTGAGCAGCAGCTGGTAGAGGAGCGGGGCCCGGGAGATGTGGCGGATGAAGAGCCGCTCGAGCAGCAGGCCCACCAGCGCCACGCCCACGGCGGCCACCGGCGCGGCCGCGCCGAAGCCGCCCAGCCCCAGCAGCGAGTAGGAGAAGTAGGCGCCCAGCATGTAGAGCGAGCCGTGGGCGAAGTTGAGCACGCCCATGACCCCGAAGATGAGCGATAGGCCCGACGCCACCAGGAACAGGATGAGTCCGGTGATGAGCGCGCTGGTGAGCTGGTTCACCACGCAGGCGAGCGAGCCCACGCACTGGGCGAACGCCCCGAGGTCCACCTCAGGTCCCCCGATGCGCCGGCGGGAAGGGGGAGGGGCTCCCGCCCCTCCCCCGCGCCGTCACAGCCATCCCTTCGCCTTGAGGTAGGCCGTCTCCTGGGCCTCGATCCGGTCCCACGTGATGCCCGTGGTGGAGGGCACCCAGGGCGCCTTCGCCTGGGTCACTCCCCAGCCGATGGCGTAGTTGACCACCGTGTGGTCCCTCTTGCGCATGGTCAGGGTGCCGTCCACGCCCCACGGGGCCTTGATGGTCATGCCCTCGAGGGCGCGGATCAAGTCCTCGCTCTTCGTGTTGCCCGTCTTGCGCACCGCCTCGGCCAGGAACAGCATCCCCGTGTAGCACTCCTGGCTCCAGTTGGTGGGCAGCTCCTTGAACTTCTTCTCGTACCGCTCGCCGAAGCTCCGGTTGGCCGGCGAGTCGGGCACGTTGGTCAGGTACCGGGAGCCGCTGTGCATCCCCGCCGGCACGCGCTTGAGCGCCTTGAGCACCGTGTAATCGGCCAGGTTGATGCCGAAGAACTGGACCTGGTCGAACAGGCCGTAGAGCCCGCCCTGCTCCACGAAGGTCACCAGGTCGCCCGCCCACAGGGCCGAGTAGCAGGCCTGGGGCCTGTCCTGCAGCATCTTCGTGATGAAGGCGGTGTAGTCGGGCTCGAAGAGCTTGGGCCAGGCCTGCCCCACGACCTGCACCTCGGGCGCCATGGCCTTGAGCGCCCAGAAGAACTCCTCGGTCGAGGCCCGACCGTAGGCATAGTCGGGCGAGATGCTGTACCACCGGGTGAGCTTCTTCGACTTCACCAGCCCCGCCGCGTAGGCGCCGGCCGCGATGCCGTCGTGCAGCGTCTGCCGGGCGGCCCGGAAGGTGTAGGGCGTGCGGGCCTTGGGGTCCGCCGTCAGCTCCGTGGTCTCGCTGGCCGTCACCATGGTGACCTTCTTGAGGTCGCGGGACACCTCGCGCACCGCGAACGCCTCGCGGCTGGAGGAGTGGTCCATCAGGAGGTCCACCCTGTCCCGGGTGACGAAATCGCGGGCGATGCGCACGGCGTCCTCGATCTTGCCGGCGCTGTCCTGCCGGACGGCGCGCAGGGGCCGGCCGAGGAGGCCGCCCTTCTCGTTGATCTCGTCGATGGCGACCTCGAGCCCCTTGAACCCGGTCTCGCCCAGCGCCGCCACCCGGCCCGAGAAGATGCTGACGAATCCCACCGTGATCGGCTCCGCGCTGTACGCGCGTGGTCCCGGCAGCAGGGCGCCCAGCGCCACCCCCGCTCCGGCTGCCGCCGCGGTCTCGAGCAGCCGCCGCCGACTCAGCCCTGTCTCCATGCTGTCCTCCTTCGTGTGGTTGCCCTCAGGTGAGGGTCTGTCCGCCGTCCACCACGACCACCGACCCGGTCATGAAGCTGGAGGCTTCCGAGGCCAGGAACACGATGGTCGGCCCCAGCTCGGCCGGGCTGCCCAGCCGCCGCATGGGAATCGCCCGCTCGATCACGGCCTGCCCGGCGGGGCTGGCGAAGAACGCCTCGTTCATGGGCGTGAGGAAGTAGCCCGGGCACACCGCGTTGACCTGCACGCCGTGCCGGGCCAGCTCCAGCGCCATCACCCGGGTGAGCTGGACCAGCGCCGCCTTGCTGGCGCAGTACGGGGCCAGGCGGGCGATGGGCGTGAGCCCGCCGATGGAGGCGACGTTGACGATGCGCCCGCGGCCGCGGGCGACCATGGCCCTCGCCGCCGCCCTGGCGCAGAGGGCGGGCGCCCGGAGGTTCACGGCGAGCACGTCGTCCCAGTCGCCGGCCTCGAGGTCCACGAAGCGCTTCTCCGGGCCCGCGATACCGGCGTTGTTGACCAGCACGTCGATGCGGCCCCACGCCTCCACCACCCCGCCCACCAGGGCCTCGGCGGCGCGCGGGTCGCGCAGGTCGGCCTGGAAGACACGGGCCCGGATCCCCCGCGACGCCGCCTCGTCCGCCGTCCGCCGGAGGTCGTCGAGCGCGCGCCC
>JBBIOF010000321.1:0-3863 GCA_037443505.1 Candidatus Rokuibacteriota bacterium | reverse complement strand
CGGCCGCGAGGGCGCCCGCGCCGCGCAGGACCTCGAATTTCTCTCTTGCGCGCATCCGACGCGATGTGCACCGTATGGCAAGGCAGGCTCATCATCACCTTCGCCGGGAGGACACGATGGAGCGACCGCATGGTGAAACGCAGCCCTGGATGCCCCCCAGCCCACCCTCGCCGCCTGCACCCGTGACGCCGCCGACCCCGCCGGCCCCGAAGCCTGCCGCACCGAAGGCCGGGAAGGCCAAGGCCCAGGCCAGGCCGAAGCCGCGCGCCAAGGCGAGGGCGAAGGCGAAGCCCAGGGCGAAGGCGAAGGCCAGGCCCAAGGCGAAGGCTGCGCGGGCCGGGAAGGGGCGGGCGAAGACCTCCCGGGCTCGCCGCCGGCGCTAGTCCAGGATCCGGAGCCCGAGGAGGGCGCTGGGGTCGATCCTGGCCGCGCCGACCTGGGCCCCGAAGTGCAGGTGGGGTCCGGTCGCGCGGCCGGTCGCCCCCACTGTCCCGACGGGCTCCCCCCGGCCCACCAACGCCCCCGGCTCCACCGTCACCTCGTCCAGGTGGAAGTAGAGCGTGTGCAGGCCGAGGCCGTGGTCGATCACCACCAGCCGGCCGGGGAAGAAGAATTCCGCCACCAGCGCGACGCGCCCGTCGTTGGCCGCCACCACCGGCGTGCCTCGAGGGGCCGCGTAGTCCACCCCCGTGTGGGGCATCCGCGGCCGCCCGTTGATGATGCGGCGGGCGCCGAAGCCGGAGCCCGCGTCGTCCCCTGCCACCGGCCGGGTGAACCGGCCCCTCCAGAGCCGCTCCGGCGTGATCATCCGGAGGACCGTGCGGAGCGTCTCGGCCTCGGCCTCGGCGCGCCGTTCCGTCCGGGGATCGAGCTCCACCATCGCCGGCGGCAGCGTCAGGCGCTGGACGGGGAACGGCCGGGGCCGGAGCCTCACGGCCCCCCTGACCCGTTCGGGCTCCCGCCCCGGGCTCACGACCGCCACCTGCCAGGCCTGCCGGCCCGGCGGCAGGTCCACGTCGAAACCCACGAGCGCGGCCTGGCCGCCGGCGTAGGGGAAGAACGCCAGCGGGCGGCCGTCCACGGAGCCCTCGACCGCGGCGTCGTCAGGGATCCCGCGCACGTGGATCCACGCCACGTCCCCCACCCGGGGCCCGGCAGGATGCCAGCTCACGCGCGGCCCGTGGCCACGGGCCGCCGCGGGTACGAGAACGGCGGCGAGGACGAAAGGGAGGGCGAGGACGAGGAGACGGACCCGGGGAAGGGCGCGCCTCACTCCGGTCGCTGCT
The DNA here is from genome assembly GCA_037443505.1 of Candidatus Rokuibacteriota bacterium. GTDB lineage: Bacteria > Methylomirabilota > Methylomirabilia > Rokubacteriales > CSP1-6 > JBBIOF01. The sequence goes on along the minus strand of JBBIOF010000321.1, from coordinate 2,577 downwards.
GCTTGAGGAACTGCTCGATCTCGGCGACCAGCTCGGAGGCCGGCGGCAGGTCGCTCTCCGCGGGACGGGCCGCCGCCTCCTCCTCGGCGTCCCTGGACTCGAGCTTGGCCACGTAGGCGGCGATCTTCGCGTTCTGGCGGAGGATCTCGGCCAGGTTCTCGTCGAACTGCCGGCTCGCGTCCTCGAGGTCGCCCAAATCCAGTTCGGCGCCGAAGAGGCCGAGGAACCGCTGGATCAGGGCCAGCGAGGCCCGGGGGTTCTCGACGCCGGAGATGTAGTGCGGGACGTTGGCCCAGAGGCTCGCCGTGGGGATCCCGCGCTCCCGGCACGCGGTGTTGAGCACGCCCACGATGCCCGTGGGCCCCTCGTAGCGCGTGGGGCGCAGACCCAGCCGGGCCGCCAGCTCGGGGTCGCTGGCGGTCCCCACCAGGCGCACCGGCCGGGTGTGGGGCACCTCGGCCAGCAGGGCGCCGAAGGTGAGCACCAGGGTCACCTCGCAGAGGCGGGCGAGGCCGAGCACGACGTCGCAGTAGCTCTTCCACCTGAGGTGCGGCTCGGGGGCCACGCCCACGATCAGGTCGCGCGGCAGGTCGGGCGACTGCGCGATGGAGAACTCGGTGGCCGGCCACACGATCTCCCGCTCGGTGGTGGACCCGGCCTTGAAGCGGACCAGGGGGCGGGTGAGCCCGAAGTGGTAGAACTCCTCCGGGTCGATCTCGGCGAGCTTCTCGCTGCGGAAGGAGGCGGCGAGGTACCGCGCCGCCGTCGTCGCCGCTTCCGCCGCGTCGTTCCAGCCGGTGAAGGCCATCAGCAGGAGGGGACGGCGGAAGCTGCCCGGCATCGCGTGGATCTTCAGGGGATCCATGGGCTCCTCGCGGTCACGGGGAGTGTATCACGTTCGCACGTCGGTTGACCGCCCGCGGTGCGCCCGGTAGCATGTGGGCGCCGTCATCTTCCGCGGAGGGACACGCACATGCGAAGCGACCGTCTGCGACTGCTGCTGGTGGGAAGCGTGCTCCTGGCAGCGGCGGGGTGCGCCACGAGCGAGGAGTGGGCCACGTGGCGGGCGCACCCCACGCACTTCGCCTCGGGCGACCATCTCTTCTTCTCCACCCGGAACCGCGAGGGCCGCGCCCCCCGCGTCACCCGGCAGGACATCGCCATGGCCCGCGACCAGGGCTGGTGGGGCAAGCCGGTGACGGTGAGCCAGGAGCAGATTCTTGAGCGCTGACCGGCCTGCCAGGCCGGGCACGCGCGCGCCGTTCTGTCACCTCCTGGCCCGGGCGGCCGCCGCCGCCGGGAACGCTAAACGGCCGGCAGGCCGCGCGTCCGGGGCCGTGGCACCCTTGGTGCAGCCGGCGGGGGCATGATGAGACACGCGATCCACCTCATGCTCGCTGTCCTGGCGGCCGTCGTGACGGCGCTGCCTCCACTCGTCGCGCCCGGTGCCGCGGCACCGCCCGACGACCGCATCCTTCCCGTGGACGAGCACCGGACCGAGAAGGCGCGGCGCCTGGCGCGGACCTACGACAGGGACCTGCGCGCGCTCAACGCCGAGATCTACCACTGCATGCCGTGGCTCGACGTCCAGAAGGCCGGCATCGGCTTCTACAAGCCGCGGCACGTGGCCTCCGACGACCGCTACCTCTCGCTCCGCGTGTACATCGAGCAGGACCCGGCGCCGGGCTTCCTGCGGCTGGCTCCCGAGCAGCGGGCGGCGGCCATGTTCTCGCGCTACGTCCGGCCGCTGCTCGCGCGCATGGCGCGCAACCGCGCGATGTTCGCCGACGCCGACCTGAGCGGGTTCAACCTCAATCTCGAGTGGCTGAAGCAGGCCGCCGACGGCAACGGTCCGCCCATCCACGAGGGCATCCAGGTCTTCGTGGACCGGCAGACCGCGGCGGAGTTCCTGGCCGGTCGCGTCCCGATCGGGGACCTCGCCCACCGCGTCCAGGTCCGCCGCTGGGACGGCGACCGCGTGGTCGGCGACATCACGCTGGCCGGGGCCTGGGAGGACACCTTCGTCTCCACCTTCAAGATCGCCAACTACCAGCCCGAGCCGGGAGTGACCTGCCGGCAGTGAACCCCGGGGCGGGGGGATCGCCCGATCCCCCCGCCCGCCAGCTCACCTCGCCCCCCGGCGCCGCCGGAGCTCCCGCCGGAGCAGCCGGCGCATCCCGGGGAACCTGATCGCCCGCCACGGCACCCGCTCGCGCGGAAACCAGCGCACCTCGGCGACGTCGTCGGCCGGGTGAAGCGGTCCCGGCGCCGGCGTCACGCGGTACACCAGGGTGAGCAGCGGGAAGCCGCGGGGGCCGTAGCGGTCGGTCGCGAAGCCGAGCAGCCGCAGGCCGCGCGTCCCGACACCCAGCTCCTCCCGCAGCTCGCGACGGAGGCCCGCCTCGGGCGCCTCGCCGGCCTCAAGGAAGCCTCCGGGGAGGTCCCAGCTCCCGGCGTAGGGTGGCCGGCCCCGCCGGGCCAGGAGCACCCGGCCGCCGCGCTCGATGAGCGCCACGGCCGCCGGCACGGGGTTGCCGTACCAGGTCCAGCCGCACCCGGGGCAGCGAGGCCTCCGCC
>JBBIOF010000320.1:0-3873 GCA_037443505.1 Candidatus Rokuibacteriota bacterium | reverse complement strand
GGCCGGCGGGCCTCGCCGGCTCGGGGGCGGGCGCGGCTGCCGCGGCGGTCAGGAGCAACCAGGCGAGCGCGAGCCAGGACGTGGCGATCACCTCCGTCGGGTCAGCGAGTTGAGGAACGCGATCAGGTCGGCCATCTCCTCCGGACGGATCTCGGCCCACGACGTCCGTTCCCGCTCCGGGCGCGGGTCGGCGAGGAAGCCGTGGTTCCACAGCGCGGCGATCACCCCGGCAGGCGTGTCGATCCCGCGGGCCCGGGCGAGATCGACCGCGGCCTTGCCGCGCTCGCCGTAGAGGCCGTGGCAGGCGAGGCACCCCCGGTACGTGGCGACCTGGGCGCCCTTCTTCGGGTCCCCGGCCTGGGCGAAGTAGCGCACGGAGTAGAGGTAGGCCACGACGTCGGCCATCTCCTCCGGCCTGAGCTGGGGCACCGGGATGGCCCGCCCCCGCATGGCTTCGAGCATCGCGGGAGCCTTGTTCCACATGGCCGCGGCGAACTCCACCAGGCTCCGGTGCACGCCGCGCTCGCCCAGGTCGGGGCCGACCCGGCCGCCCTGGCCCCCCGCGCTGTGGCAGTCGGCGCAGCGCTTGTCCACGAAGGTCTGCCGGCCCCGGTCCGCACGCCCGGGCAGGACGTGGAGCGGTCCCTCGGGCTCCACCGGCGAGGCCGCGTAGATGTAGGCGACGAGGTCCCGCAGCTCGTCGTCCTTGAAGGTGGGCCGCGGGACGCCGCGCGCCCGCATCACCTCGGCCATCTGGGGGCCGTGGTTCCACATGGCGGTGGCGATGAAGATGGGCGAGCCCTGGCGCTTCAGGCCGTCCAGGTTGGGGCCCACGACCCCGCCCGTCCCGCCCACCTGGTGGCAGACCACGCAGCGCTTGTCGGTGAAGAGGCGCTGGCCCACCTCGGGCCGGCCCGGCGGATCGAAGTAGTTGACGGTGTAGAGGAACGCCACCAGGTCACCCGTGTCCTTCGCGTCGAGCTGGGGGCGCGGGATGCCGAGCTGGCGCATGCGGTCGGCCATCCGCGGCGCGTGGTTCCAGAGGGCGGCGCCGAGGTCGTAGAAGGTCCGCGGGCGGGGGACGCGGCCGAGGTCCGGGCCGACCTTGCCGCCCACGCCGTTCACCGAGTGGCACCGGATGCAGCCCTTGGCGCCGAAGACGCGAGAGCCGGCCTGCGGGTCCTGCCCGGCGCCGAAGAGGAGCTGGGCGGAGGACGACAGCGGCCATGCCAGCGCCAGCGAGACCGCGAGGATGACGCCGAGGACGCCGCGCCTCATCCACACCTCCCGACCATGGGACAAACGACGTGAGCCGCCCGGGCGGCCGGCGGGCAGGGATCGCGCCTCCCGGCCGGCCGCCGGCCTCTACCTTACTCGGACTGCTACTCGAACACCATCTTCAGCACGCCGGGCGAGTAGGCGTGCCGGACCTGCGTGTTGTCGAACACGGCCACGCCGAACGCGTAGGCCTTCTTCGGGTCGTTGAACTGCACGTCGTACTCGCTGCCGGTCACCCGCTTGCGGGCGATCTCGATGGTCCGCACGCCGTCCTGGTAGGTGAACCGGGCCGCGATGTCCCCACGGTCGCCCGTGAAGGGCGCCACGACGATCCCCGGCACCTCGTCGCCGGCCTTGTACTTCGCGTCGTCCACGGCCTCCTTCTCGGCGTCCAGGATCCAGTAGGGCGGCGCGGGCTTGTTGCCCTTCAGGGCGAACTTCGGGCCCTTCCTGTCCTCGCGCACGTTGTCCGCGTAGCCGCCGCCGGTCTTCGGGTCGCTCTTCCGCCCGGCCTCGGGGGCCTTCTCCTTGTCGTAGCGGGTGTTGTCCACGTACTGGTCGTCCACCTGCCCGGTGTAGCCCGTGCGCACGCCCTTCCAGTGCCACATGTCGAGGCGCTCGCCGGCGCCGGCGGTGTACTTGTTGCCGAAGGGTTTGCCCTCGCCCGTGTGGCAGGCCGACATGCAGCCCTTCTGCTCGAAGGCGGGCGAGCTGATGTTCCAGATCATCGCGAACTTGTCTTCGTAGTAGAGGTTGTTGTCCCCGCCCTTGTCGTTGGGGTCCTTGAGCTTGGCCCACGAGCCGTCGGCCTGCTTCACCCAGGGGCTCCGGCGGACGCTTTCCGTCGGGTCCCGGTACTGCACCAGGAAGTAGACCATGTCGTCCGTGTAGAGGGCGCGGAGCTTCACCTGCGTCCGCCCCTCGGGCAGGTTCCGGCCCCCGCGGACCAGGACCTCCGTCTCGGGCGCCGACTGCCAGACGGCGTCCACCACGCCGTCCAGCTCGGGCGCCGTCGTGGCCTTCTTCGCGACCAGGGTGTTCTTGTCGGCCGCCGCTCCGGGGCCCAGGGCCGCCAGGAGCAGCGCGACCACCAGGGTGACCGGCAGGACCCATCGCCAGAGGTTCCGCATGACCGTCTCCTTTCCAGCACCATCACATGCCATGGCGCATTCCCATCGGCTGCTGCAACAGCACGAGGCCAGCCACGGTGAGGGCGAGCGACAGGGCCGCGAACGGCAGCAGCGCCCGGCTCGCCACCAGGGGGCTCGGGTAGGTCCGGAGCGCCAGCCGGCGCCCGGCCAGGAGCGACAGGACGAAGAACGCGAGGACGACCGCGGCCTGGAGCACGCTCACCACCGGCGCAGGGGCCAGCGGGCCGACCTGCCAGTCCGGCTCGCCCAGGCGGAGCGGCGTGTAGAGCGCCAGGGCCCGCTGCACCACGGGGACGATGCCGCCGCCTTCCACGAGCAGGTGCTCGAGGTTGTGGGCCAGGTGCATGGCCAGGCCCACCGGGACGAACATGTACGCGAAGAGCACGAACGTCCGGCGCAGCCCCACGCCCTCCGGGGCGGCACGGCGGTCGGCCCAGGCCGCCGCGCCCAGCAGCAGCAGCGGCGCCACGACCAGGCTGCCCACCAGCAGGACGGCCGACTCGACCGCCGTCAGGTAGGTGACTGGCTTGAACGTGCCCCGCACCGCCGCGGGCAGCCACCGGGCGATGGCCGAGACCCACTCCGGCCACGCCGTGAGCATCTGGGCCGTCACCAGCAGGGTGAGGCCGGCCAGCACCGCCGCCAGGTACGCCTCGTCCATGGCCCGGCGCCCCGTCGCCCAGAGGTCCCGGCCGAAGGCGCGGAAGCGGAGGACCAGGTTGTCGCGCGAGCAGCCCTTCACGCACTCGGCGCAGAAGGTGCAGTAGTTGTTGCGGTCGAGGGTCTGCGGGAATTCGAACATCGGGCAGCCCCGCGAGCTCGGGCCGCCCCGGTAGCACTCCTTGACGTCGTGCGCCCGGCAGGCGGCGGCGTGGCGGGCCCGGAGCTCGATCGGCGCCGTCATGGAGTAGATGCCGATCAGGCCCCCGATGGGGCAGAGGTAGCGGCAGAAGCTGCGGCGCTCGTACCGGAGGCCCACCAGCACGGCCAGGCCCGCGAAGAAGATCACCAGCCACGCCGTGACGCGGGGGGAGCGGACGACGCCGAGCTGCTCGTCGGCCCAGGTGAGGAGCACGAACAGCCCGGTGGCCCACCAGAGGTTCCGGAAGATCCGGGGGAGCCGGCGGGCAGCGCCGCTCCAGCGCGCCGTCCACTCGTTCAGGGCGCCGAAGGGGCAGGCCAGGCACCACACACGGCCGGCCAGCACGAACGTGAAGATGATCCCGGCCCACCAGATGGTCCAGGTGAGCTTGGTGGCCAGGTTGCGGCCGCCGTCCTGGACGTCGGCGAGGCCCACCACGACCACCACGGCCATGAGCGCGAGCAGCGGGACCTGCAGCGCCGGCTGGAGCGCGCGCGCGGTGAGCAGCCGGCGCACCCAGGGCAGCGCCAGGAGGTCCAGCGCGCCCTCCGCCGGCTGGCCGGTCCGGGCCCGCACGCCGAC
>JBBIOF010000319.1:0-3884 GCA_037443505.1 Candidatus Rokuibacteriota bacterium | reverse complement strand
CAGGAGGGCGAGTTCGAGCGGCTGGGCGGCACGCGCCCCATCCGGGTGGACGTCCGCATCGTGGCCGCCTCCAACCAGGACCTGGGCCAGCTGGTGCGCGACAAGCGGTTCCGCGAGGACCTCTACTACCGCCTCAAGGTGATCACCATCGGCGTGCCGCCCCTCCGCGAGCGCCGCGAGGACATCCGCGTGCTGGCCGAGCACTTCCTCCGGCTCTACGCCGCGAAGAACAACCGCCGGCTCGACGGCTTCACCGACGACGCCCTCCGGCGCCTGGAGGGCTACTCCTGGCCCGGCAACGTGCGCGAGCTGGAGAACGTGGTGGAGCGGGGCGTCGTGCTGGCGCGGAGCACCCAGATCGACCTGGCCGACCTGCCGGAAGAGATCGCCGGCGCCGCGCCGCTGCCGGAGGGCACGCTGTCGGTGCGGATCGGCACGCCGCTGGCCGAGGTGGAGAAGCGGCTGCTGGAGGCCACCCTCCGGGCCACGAAGGGCAACAAGACGCTCACGGCCAGGCTCCTCGGCATCGACGTGCGCACCGTGGCGCGCAAGCTCGAGCGGTGGGACGAGGAGGCCGAGGAGGCGCAGGGCGGCTGAGAGGAGGAAGCGATCGCATGAGCGCGAAGACGGCGTACCTGGCGAAACCCTGGCTGGCCTTCTATCCGCCGGGGGTACCCCCGACCGTTCCCGTCCCCGACGTCACGGTGCCCCGCACGTTCGACGAGGCGGCGGCCCGGTGGGCCGGACGGACCGCGCTGGTCTTCTACGGTCGGCGGGTGGGATTTGCGGAGCTGCGGGAGATGGTGGACCGCTTCGCGGCGTGCTTCGCCGACCTGGGCGTGCGGCCGGGCGACACCGTGGCGCTCTACCTGCTGAACAGCCCCCAGTTCGTCATCGCCTACCTGGGTGCGCTCAAGGCCGGCGCCCGGGTGACCGCCGTCAGCCCCGTGTACACCAGCTTCGAGATCCAGCACCAGCTGACCGACAGCGGCGCGCGGGTGCTGGTGTGCCAGGACATCCTGTACGAGAAGGTCGAGAAGGCGGGCGTGCCGGTGGAGCACGTCGTCCTGGGCAACGTGGGCGAGTTCCTCCCGCCGGTGCGCCGGCTGGTGGGGCGCAGCTTCGTGGGCAAGGTGCTCCGCGGCCTCGAGGTCCCCGCCGCGGCCGTGCCGGCCGGCCCGGGCGTCCTGCGGTTCCAGGAGGTGCTGCGCCGCTACCCGGCCCGGCCGCCGGAGGTGACCATCGACCCCGCCCGCGACGTCGCGGCCCTGCCCTACACGGGCGGGACCACCGGCAAGCCCAAGGGGGTGATCCTCACCCACCGCAACCTGATCGCCTGCCAGGTCCAGACGCGGGCGGCGTCGCCGTTCCAGGAGGGGCAGGAGACGTTCCTGGCCTTCCTGCCGTTCTTCCACATCTACGGCCAGGTGGTCCTGATGCTGAACGGCCTGGCGAACGGCATGACCCTGGTCCTGTTCACCACTCCCGACCTCGACGAGATCCTCGCCGCGGTGGACACGTACGGGGCCACGGCCTTCTACGGCGTGCCGACGCTCTACGAGACCCTCAAGGACCACGTGAAGACCGACCGCGTGGACTGGAAGCGCCTGAAGGTGATCGGCTGCGGCGCCGACACCCTGCACGAGTCCACCGTCCAGGCCTGGGAGCGCCGGACGGGAACGCGCATCCTCGAGGGGTACGGGCTCACCGAGTGCGCGGCGGTCTCCCACGTCAATCCGTACCACCGTCCCCGGGCGGGCTCCTTCGGCGTCCCGGTGCCCAACGTGACCGCGGCCGTCATGGACCCCGACTCGAGCGAGTTCCTGCCGCCGGGCGAGGTGGGCGAGCTGGTGCTGAACGGGCCCAACGTGATGCAGGGCTACTGGCGCCAGCCGGAGGAGACCGCCCGGACCCTGCTCGCCCTGGACGACGGCGTGTGGCTGCGCACGGGTGACCTGGTGCGGATGGACGAGGAGGGCTACTTCCACTACGTCGACCGCCGGAAGGACCTCATCAAGTACAAGGGCTACTCGGTGTTCGCCCGCGACGTCGAGGACGTGCTGTACGGCCACCCCGCCGTCAAGGCGGCGGGGGTCATCGGCGTCCCCGACCCGGCGGTGGGGGCCCAGGTCAAGGCGGTGGTCGTGCTGCACCCCGAGGCGCGGGGCCGGGTGTCCGAGGACGAGATCCGGCAGTACTGCGCGGAGCGGCTGGCCCACTACAAGGTGCCCCGGATCGTCGAGTTCCGCGGCGAGCTGCCCAAGACGGACGTGGGCAAGGTGTCGCGGCGCGAGCTCCGCGAGGAGCTGGAGGAGGCGTGAGGCCGTGAGCGCGTTCTTCGAGGTGGAGGAGCTCACGAAGCGCTTCGGCGGGCTCACGGCGGTGGACGGCGTGAGCTTCCGCATGGAGCGGGAGGAGATGGTGGGCATCATCGGCCCGAACGGGGCCGGCAAGACGACCCTGCTGCGCCTGATCACCCGGATCCTCCGGCCCGACGCCGGCCGGATCCGCTTCAAGGGGGAGGACATCACCGCCTGCCGGCCGTGGGAGGTGGTGGAGCGGGGGATCGCGGGGACGTTCCAGAACACGCGGCCCTTCCGCCGGCTGCCCATCGTCGCCAACGTCATGGTGCCCTGCCTGGGCCCCCGAGGCCGGCGGCACGGGGAGTGGGTGAAGCGCGTGGAAGCCAAGGCCATGGACGCGCTGGAGTTCGTGGGCATCTCGGACCTGGCGCTGGAGCCGGCCTCGTCGCTGTCGCAGGGCGACCTCAAGCGCCTGGAGATCGCCCGGGCGATCGCCAGCGAGCCCGAGCTGCTGCTGCTGGACGAGCCCTTCGGCGGCCTCAACCCCGCCGAGTCCGAGCTGCTGGCGAGGTCCATCCGCCGGCTGCACCGGGGCGGGCGGTTCGGTCGACTGCACAGCGAGGGCCCGGCCATGATCATCGTGGAGCACAAGCTCAAGGAGCTGATGGCCATCGTGGACCGCGTCATCGTGCTGAACTTCGGCCAGCTGCTGGCGGACGGCCCGCCCGAGGCGGTGGTGAGGGACCCCCGCGTGGTCGAGGCGTACCTGGGGACCGAGGATGCCGCGGCCGCTCCTTGAGGTCAGCGGCCTTCGGGTGGTCTACGACCGCGCCGTCCTGCTGAACGGCGTCTCCCTGCGGGTGGACGAGGGCGAGCTGGTGGGGCTCGTGGGCCCCAACGGCGCCGGCAAGTCGACGCTCCTCCGGGCGATCTCGGGGCTGGTGCTCTGGGAGCGGACGGCGCTGCGGGGCACGCGGGGTGAGATCACCCTGGAGGGGCGCGTGGAGTTCGGCGGCGAGCGGATCGACGGGCTGCCGGCCCACGAGATCGTGCGCCGCGGCCTGGTGCACTGCCCGGAGCGGCGGCGCCCCTTCCGGGAGCTCACGGTCCTCGAGAACCTGCTGGCGGGCGCCTACCTGGCCTCCGCCGCCGACCGGCGGGAAGCCCTGGATCGGGTGTACCGCCTGTTCCCGCGGCTCCACGAGCGGCGCCACCAGGTCGCGGGCACCCTGTCGGGCGGCGAGCAGCAGATGCTGGCCATCGGGCGGGCCCTCATGGGTCGGCCGAGGCTGCTGTGCATCGACGAGCCGTCCCTGGGGCTCGCGCCGCGGGTCCGGAGCGAGGTGTTCCGGGCGATCGGGGCGATTCACGCCGCCGGGACGCCCGTGCTGCTGGTGGAGCAGGAGGTGCGGAAGGTCTTCCAGATCGCCGACCGCAACTACGTGCTCTCGCAGGGGCGGATCATCGCCCAGGGCACCGCGGCCGAGCTGACCGCCGACGAGGGCCTGCGCGCGACGTACCTGGGGCTGTAGGCGGACCCGCGCGCCGGCCGCGCGGGCGGCTGCCCGGGGAGGACGGCGG
>JBBIOF010000318.1:0-3891 GCA_037443505.1 Candidatus Rokuibacteriota bacterium | reverse complement strand
GGCGCGAGAGGAGGTCGGCGGCCGCCAGCCGGGCGGCCCGGGCGTCCAGCTCGCGGCGGCGGCCGGGGCCTACGATTGCCTGCGGAAGAAGGGGCTCGGCCCGGGCCGGTCCGGCTCCGCCTCGGGCTTCTTCTCGGCCCCCTCGAAGGTCAGCTCGCCGGTGGAGAAGATGCCGCGGACCTTCAGGTCGAAGTCGTCGGGGTTGCTGGCCGCCTCCCGCGCGGTCTCGTACGAGATGATCCCCTCGCGGTAGAGCTTCAGCAGGCACTGGTCGAAGGTCTGCATGCCGTACTGGACGGCCCCCTGGGCGATGATGGCCGGGATCTCCGGCGTCCGCCGGGCGTCGCGGATGCAGTCGCGGATCAGGGCCGTGCCGATCATCACCTCCACGGCGGGCACCCGGCCCTCGCCCCCCGTGCGGGGCACCAGGCGCTGGGAGATGATGCCCTGGACGACGGCCGCGAGCTGGTCGCGGATCTGCTGCTCCTGGTGGGGCGGGAAGGTGCCGATGACGCGGTTCACCGTCTCGGTCGCGTTCAGGGTGTGGAGCGTCGAGAGCACCAGGTGCCCGGTCTCGGCCGCGTGGAGCGCCACGGCCATGGTCTCCGGGTCGCGCATCTCGCCCACCAGGATGACGTCCGGGTCCTCGCGGAGGGCCGCCCGCAGCGCGGTGGCGAAGTTCGGCGAGTCGTGGCCGATCTCGCGCTGGCTCACCACGCAGTTGATGTCCTCGTGCGCGAACTCGATGGGGTCCTCGATGGTGATGATGTGGTCGTTCCGGTTGCGGTTGATGTAGTCGATCATGGCGGCCAGCGTGGTGGACTTGCCGGAGCCGGTGATGCCGGTGACCAGGATGAGCCCGCGCCGCTCCATGGCGAGCTTCTCGAGCACCGGCGGCAGCCCCAGCTCCTCGAACTTGGGCTTCCGGGTGGGGATGGCGCGGAGCACAGCGCGGATCATGCCCGTGGCGAGGAACATGTTCACGCGGAAGCGCCCGAAGCCGGGTACCGCGTACGCCACGTCCACCTCGCGGCCGTCGCGGAGCTGGAGGTACATCCGCTCGGGCAGCACCCGCCGCGCGACCGCCTCCATGTCCTGGGCGCTGACCACGCCCAGCTCGGGCTGCGGGAGCAGGCGGCCGTGGATGCGGAGGATCGGCGGCGAGTTCGGCTTGAGGTGCAGGTCCGACGCACCCCGCTCGATGCTGGTGGCCAGGAGCTTGTCGAGCTCCATCCCCGGGCCTTACTTGATCTGGGCCGGCGCCCTGAGCCCCAGCGCCTCCCGGATCTTCGCCTCCAGGTCGGCCAGGACCGCGGGATTGTCCTGGAGCCACCTCTTCGCGTTCTCCCGCCCCTGCCCGATCCGCTCGTTCTTCAGCGTGTACCAGGTGCCGGACTTCTCGATGATGCCCTGCTCCACCCCGGCGTCGAGGATGGCCCCGGCCTTCGAGATGCCCTCGCCGTAGATCATGTCGAACTCGGCCTCCCGGAACGGCGGGGCCAGCTTGTTCTTCACCACCTTGGCCTTGGTCCTGACGCCCAGGGACTCCGTGCCCTGCTTGATGGCGTCGGTGCGGCGGACGTCGATGCGGACCGAGGCGTAGAACTTGAGCGCCCGGCCGCCCGGTTGCGTTTCCGGCGAGCCGAAGAGGATCCCGATCTTCTCGCGGATCTGGTTGATGAAGATCATGACCGTGCCGGAGCGGGCGATGGCGGCGGTGAGCTTGCGCAGCGCCTGGGACATGAGGCGCGCCTGCAGCCCGGGCAGCGCGTCGCCCATGTCGCCGTCCAGCTCTGCGCGGGGCACCAGCGCCGCCACGGAGTCCACGACGATCACGTCCACCGCGTTGGAGCGGACCAGGGTCTCGGCGATCTCCAGCGCCTGCTCACCCGTGTCGGGCTGGGAGATGAGCAGCTCGTCGGTGTTGACGCCGAGCTTCTTGGCGTAGACGGGATCCAGGGCGTGCTCGGCGTCGATGAAGGCGGCGATGCCCCCCAGGCGCTGGGCCTCGGCGATGACGTGGAGCGCCAGGGTGGTCTTCCCCGACGACTCGGGGCCGTAGATCTCGGTGATGCGCCCGCGGGGCAGGCCCCCGATGCCCAGCGCCGCGTCGAGGCTCAGGGCCCCGGTGGGGATGACCGCGATCTCCTCCAGCGGGCCGCCGGCGCCGAGCCGCATGACGGCGCCCTTCCCGAACTGCCGTTCGATCTGGGCGATCGCCAGGTCCAGGGCCTGTCGCCGGTCGGTCTTGCCTTCCGCCATGAACCTCTCCTTTCGCGTCGGGGCGCCTGCCGGGAGCCGGCGCCCGAGGGGCGGGCGCACGGCGGCGGGGATCGTGAGCATTCTAGGAGTGGGGAACTGGGCGCGTCAATGTCCGCAGACCGAGACACGCCGCGCCCGCGCGGGTGCGGCGCTACGGTCGGGAGGTGCGGCGCAGCCTCGGCTCGGCCGGCTCGGGTGGGGCCTGGGCCTTGTCCCTGAGCCGCTTCACCAGCTCGGCGTAGGACGAGCCCTGGATGATCTTGTTGAACTGCGTCCGGTAGTTGGCGACGAGGCTCACGCCCTCGATGACCACGTCGTAGGCGAGCCACCGCTCCCCGCGCCGGAGCATCCGGTAGTCCACCGGGATCTCCGAGCCCTGCCGGGTGATGATCCGGGTCCTGACGGTGGCCTGGTCGCCGTCGAGGGTCTCGCCCGTCCACGCGATCCGCTCCCCGCTGTAGAGGTCGATCTTCGCGAGGTAGGACCGCTCCAGCAGGTCCGTGAAGAGCTGGACCATCTCGCGCCGCTCGGCGGCGGTCCGGGCCGTCCAGTGGGGGCCCATGGAGCGCCTGGTCATCTCGGCGAAGTCGAAGATCTCGCCCGCCAGGCGGCGGAGCTCGGCCCGCCGCTCGGCGGCCCGGCTCTCGGCCCGGAGCGCCGGGCTGTCGAGCACCTCGAGCACCCGGCCCACCTGCGTCCGGAGCTGCTCGGTCGGCGCGCCGGCGGCGGCCGGCCCCGCGACCAGCAGCGCGGCCACCCCCGTGACCAGCGACAGCGCGCGACGGACCTGGGACGTCATCGGCATCCTCCCCGGCGGCCGGCCCGGGGGGCCGGCATCGCCACTGCCCCGGGTAATCGGCTTGGCCCCCGCCAACCGCGAGCGCCGCAAGAGTCCTGCCAGGCCGGGAACCCGGGGTCGAGCAGCGCGTGTCAGCCTGGCTGGGGAGAGCCGGCGCTGGCCCCCCCCGGTCACGCGGTTCGCTCACGGGCCCTGAGCCCCCAGCGGCCAGGTTTCCAGGACGCTGTACCGCGAGCCCCGGGGCGAGAGGTCGCTGCGCATCAGGGCGATGTGCCCGACCCGGATCAGGCCGAAGACCCGGTCGGCGTCGGCCGCCAGCGCGGCCGCCAGGGCCGGCGCGCTTCGGGGCACGCGAACGCGCCCCAGCGTCACGTGCCCGGTGAAGGGTCGCACCTCCCGCTCGAACGCGAGGGCTCCCAGCGCCTCGTCGACGCGCCCGGCCAGCTCGGCCAGGACGTCCGCGCCCTCGGCCACGCCCGCCCACAGGACGCGGGGACGGGAGGGCGAGGGAAACGCCCCCACGCCGGCCAGGCGGAGGTCGAAGGCGCGGCTGGCGGCCGCCACGGCCCTGAGGGCCCCGGCGGCGCTCGCGAGGCGCGGCGGATCGACCTCGCCCAGGAACTTCAGGGTGACGTGGAGGTTGGCGGGCGCCACCCAGCTCACGTCCCGGGCCACCGCGCGCAGCCGGTCGATCTCGCCGGCGAGCGCCGACCGGACCTCCTCGGGAAGCAGGATGGCGACGAAGGTGCGGATGGCGCTACCGGCCGTCGTCGAGGAGGCGCAGCAGGTTCTCGATGCCCGCCCGTCGCTGTGGGTCGGTCTCGAGCGCC
>JBBIOF010000317.1:0-3892 GCA_037443505.1 Candidatus Rokuibacteriota bacterium | reverse complement strand
CCCTTGGCCGGGTCCTTGCCGGTGCCCGCCGCGATGGCGGCGCCGCTGCCCGCCCCGATGGCCGCGCCCGCCAGCACGGCGCAGCCGGTCGCGGTGACGGCCAGCAGGGCGAGTCCGGCCAGGGCACTCAGGATTCGCCTGGGACGCATGTCGAGCCTCCTTGCTCGGATATCCTTCGAGCTTCCGTCAACAATAGCAACGGCGGTGCCAGGGCTGCAGTTCCGAGAAATCGCCGGCTTGGCCGGTGCTCTGGTGTCGCGGTGCGCGTGGGGACTGTCACCGGAGCGTCAGCAGAGGACCCGGCCCTCGGCCAGGGCGACGCGCACGATGCCCAGCTCCTCGCGCCGGGCCTCCAGCTCCTCCGGCGTGTAGCAGAGCAGCTCGAGGCCGCCCGGGTAGCCGAGCGCCTCGAGGACCTGTACCGGGCGCTCGAGGAACGGCACGCCCGCGAACCGCGGCGATACCAGGATGACGTCCAGGTCGCTGGTGGTCAGCGCGTCCCCGCGCGCCCGCGAGCCGAAGAGGATGGCGCGGAGGGGGGCGAAGCGCTCTCGGAGCCTGGGCAGCGCCTCGCGGACGAACGCCGCTACCCTGGAATCCTGCTCCGGATCCACGCGATGACCTGCTCGGCGGCCTGCACCTTGGCCCGCGCGGTCGCCTCGTCGTAGAGCTCGTAGGGGACGGCGTTGGCCGCGTCGGGATAGCGGCTCACGGTGTAGTCCGGCGTGAGCCCGGCCAGGTGGCGCCGCAGCTCCGGCGGGACCCCGACGCCCTCGCCCAGTTCCGGGAGCGAGTGCGTGTGCGGTGCCGGCTCCTTCCGCAGCAGGACCCACACGCCCTTCAGGTACTTCTCGACGGCCTGCTCCGCGAGGAACGCCGTCACCTCGTATGCCCGGATGTCGATGTTCCGGCGGGCGTTCTCGAGGTCACGGTCGGCCTGCCTGAGCAGGCGCTCGACTTCCGGGCGCATGGCCACATTGTAGGGCCGAATCCCGTGCCGGCGGGCATCCGGCGGACCCGCGGCGGGGCGGGCCTCCAGGTGCCCGGTCCCCGGGCAGGGGATCCCGGCCGGCGCCTGCGGTATGCTCGGGGCCATGGTCGAGCACCTCCAGGCCGAACCGTGACCGTGCCCGCCACCGGGGGCCTCCGCGTGGCCCTCGTCCACGACTGGCTCACCGGGATGCGCGGCGGCGAGCGCTGCCTGGAGGTCTTCTGCGAGCTGTTCCCCGGGGCCGACCTCTACACGCTGCTCCACGTCCCCGGCAGCGTCTCCCCGCTCATCGAGCGGCGGCGGATCGTCACCTCGTTCGTCCAGCGCCTGCCGGCCGCGGCGGCGCGGTACCGGCACTACCTGCCGCTGTTCCCGCTCGCGGTGGAGCGCTTCGACCTCCGCGGCTACGACCTGGTGGTCTCGCTGAGCCACTGCGTGGCCAAGAGCGTGCGCGTGCCCCCGGGCGCGCTCCACGTCTGCTACTGCTTCACGCCCATGCGCTACGTGTGGGACCTCTACGACGACTACTTCGGGCGGGGCCGGCTCACGCGGGCGCTGATGCCCCCGGTGGCCCGGGCGCTCCGGGCCTGGGACCGCGCCACCAGCGGGCGCGTGCACCGGTACGTGGCCATCTCGCGCTTCATCGCCGACCGGATCCGCCGCTGCTACGGCCGCGAGGCGGACGTGATCTACCCGCCTGTGGAGGTCGACCGGCTGCCGCTGGGCGAGTCGCGCGACGGCGACTTTTACCTGGTGGTCTCGGCGCTCGCGCCCTACAAGCGCGTGGACCTGGCCGTCGAGGCCGCCGGCCGGCTGGGACGCCGGCTGGTGGTGGTGGGCACGGGGCAGGAAGAGCGGCGGCTCCGGCGCCTGGCCGGTCCCGCGGTGGAGTTCCTGGGCTGGCGCAGCGACGAGGAGGTCGCGAGCCTCTACCGGCGGGCCCGGGCGCTCCTGTTCCCCGGCGTGGAGGACTTCGGCATCGTGCCCCTGGAGGCCATGGCGGCGGGCTGCCCGGTGATCGCCTTCGGCGAGGGCGGTGCGCTCGAGACCGTGGTGCCGCCCGGGGGAGACGAGGCGCCCACCGGCCTCTTCTTCCGCGAGCAGACGGTGGAGGCGCTGGCCGCCGCCATGCTGGAGCTGGAGTCGGGGCGCCGCCGCTTCGAGCCCAAGGCGCTCCGGGCGCGGGCCGAGGCGTTCGACCGGCTGCGCTTCAAGGAGCGGGTGGCCGCCTACCTGGCCGCGTGCCTCGCCGGCCGCTGACGACGGGCGGCCGTCCTGGCTCGGACCCGTGAATGAATCGGGGGCTGGCCGCCGGACGCCTGCCCGAGCTGGATCACGGCCGGAACTCAGCCGGTGGCGTCCGCCGCCCCGTCGGCCCTGCCGTTCAGCAAGCTCCAGACGCCGGCCGCCCGGGCGTCCCGCGCAGCTTCCTGTGTGGCCTGCCGGCCGGCGACCACGGCCAGCACCGGCGCGCCGACGGCCCGCTCGAGCAGGCGGGCGCGGTCTGCGGCGCGGCGGACGTCCTCCACGTCGACGACCACCGAAACCTCCGCGAGGGCGTAGGTGTCACGCTGGTCGCGGCGCCCCCGGACGATCACGTCCGCCAGGAGGATCTCCCCCTTGTCCTGTGGGGTGATGGCTCCTGCCTCGACCGCGTCGTCCAGGAGCAGACCGAGCTCCTGGTGGTCTACCAGCCGGACACGGGTCAGGACCTGCTGGAAGAACCCGGAAGCCCGCTCGCGGTAGCGACGTTCCAGGTCGCTGCCCTCCAGGCGTCCGAGGCGGTCGTCGGTGCGGCGCTGGGCGGCGACGAGAGCCCGGACATCGCTGGTGAGCTCGCGGACCTGCTCGGTCAGGGAGGCGTGGCCGGCGGCCAGCTCGCGGACCTGCTCGGTCAGGGAGGCGTGGCCGGCGGCCAGCTCGCGGACCTGCTCGGTCAGGGAGGCCTGGCCGGCGGCCAGCTCGCGGACCTGCTCGGTCAGCCGGGCCTGGCCGGCGGCCAGCTCGCGGACCTGCCGGGTCAGGGAAGCCTGATCGGCGGCCAGCTCGCGGACCTGCCGGGTCAGGGAAGCCTGATCGGCGGCCAGCTCGCGGACCTGCTCGGTCAGCCGGGCCTGGCCAGCGGCCAGCTCGCGGACTTCCTGGCTCAGGGCGCGAACCACCTCGGGCAGCGCGAGCAGCTCCTCGGTCAAGAGCATGCGTCGCAGCTCCGCCTTCCACTCCGCGCGCCTCTCGAGCGCCCGAATCAGACCCTGAAAGTCCCGGACGGTGAAGGGCATCGCATCGAGTTTAGCAGAACGTGGCGCGGGGCCCCGGGCGCCCGGCGCGGAGTACAATGGCGCCGCCGATGCTGAGGGCCCACTCGCGCGTCTTCGAGCACCTCATGCTGGCGGCCGACCTCGTCCTCATCTGCGGCTGCTGGCTGCTGGCCTACTGGCTCCGCTTCCACGTGGTGGGCCCGCCCCTGGTGACCCCGGAGCCGCCCCCGCTGCGCGACTACCTGCTCCAGCTCGTGCCCATCCTGGCGGTGTGGGGCGTGGCGTTCCGCTGGTTCGGGCTCTACCGGCCGCGCCGGCTGGGCTCGCGCCTCGGCGAGTGGATCGACATCGCCAAGGCCTCAACCCTGGGGGTGCTGGTCCTGGTCGCCATCATGACGTTCGCCTTCAGGGGGACGCCCTACTCCCGCGTGGTCATCCTCTACTTCTGGCTGCTGTCCATCGTGGCGGCCAGCCTCTCGCGCGCCACGTTCCGGGAGTTGATGCGCGCGGCGCGGCGCCGCGGACTGAACCAGCGCCACGCGCTGGTGGTGGGCGGCGGCGGGCCGGCCGCCGAGGTGCTGGAGGCGCTGCGCCGCCGGCCGGACGTGGGCATCCGGGTGGTCGGCGTGGTGGGCGCCAAGGA
>JBBIOF010000316.1:0-3896 GCA_037443505.1 Candidatus Rokuibacteriota bacterium | reverse complement strand
CCGCCGTGCTGGTGGACAGCGCCGCGCGCTGGAGCGAGGGGGAGCCGCGGGAGCCGGTGGAGTGGACGGCGGCCGCGGCCGTGGCGGCGGCCTGCCGCAGGGCAGGGAGCCCCCGCGTCATCCTCTCCGGCGGCCTCACCCCGGAGAACGTGGCCCGGGCGGTGGCGGTCGTGAGACCCTACGCCGTGGACGTGAACTCGGGCGTCGAATCGCGGCCGGGGCGGAAGGACCTCGAGCGGGTCCGGCGGTTCGTCGCCGCGGCCCGGGGAGCCCGGTGACCCGGCTTCCCGACGCCCGCGGCCACTTCGGCCCCTACGGCGGCCGCTTCGTGCCGGAGACGCTGATGGCGCCGCTCGTGGAGCTGGAGCGCGCCTACGCCGACGCGCGGCGCGACCCGGCCTTCCGTGCCCGCCTGGCCGCGCTCCTGCGGGACTACGCCGGCCGGCCCACGCCCCTCTACTTCGCGCGCCGTCTCACCGAGCACGTGGGCGGCGCCCGGATCTACCTCAAGCGCGAGGACCTCTGCCACACCGGGGCCCACAAGATCAACAACGTGCTGGGGCAGGGCCTCCTGGCCGTCCGCATGGGCAAGCGCCGGGTGATCGCCGAGACCGGGGCGGGCCAGCACGGCGTGGCCACGGCCACCGCCGCGGCGCTGCTGGGGCTGCAGTGCGAGGTGTACATGGGCGCGGAGGACGTGGAGCGCCAGTCGCTCAACGTCTTCCGCATGCGCTTGCTGGGGGCCCGGGTGATCCCGGTCGAGTCCGGCAGCCGGACGCTGAAGGACGCCATCAACGAGGCGCTGCGGGACTGGGTCACCAACGTCCGCACCACGTACTACGTCCTGGGCTCCGCGCTGGGCCCGCATCCCTATCCGATGATGGTCCGCGACTTCCAGGCGGTGATCGGGCGCGAGACCCGGCGGCAGGCGCGGCGGCTCCTCGGCCGCCTGCCCGACGTCCTGGTGGCCTGCGTGGGCGGCGGCTCCAACTCCATCGGCCTCTTCCACCCCTTCGTCGGCGACCGCCGGGTGCGCATCGTCGGGGTGGAGGCCGGCGGCCACGGCCTCGCCAGCGGGCGGCACGGGGCGAGCCTGACCGCCGGCAGCGTGGGCGTGCTGCACGGCTGCATGAGCTACCTGCTGCAGGACGACGACGGCCAGGTCGCCACCGCCCACTCCATCTCGGCCGGCCTCGACTACCCGGGCGTCGGGCCCGAGCACGCCTACTACAAGGACTCCGGGCGGTTCGAGTTCGTCTCCGTCACCGACGAGGAGGCGCTCGAGGGCTTCCAGGTGCTGGCCCGCGTGGAGGGCATCATGCCGGCGCTGGAGTCGGCGCACGCGGTGGCGCACGCCGTCCAGCTCGCCAGGCGCCTGCCCCGGTCCCGGGCCATCGTGGTGGGGCTCTCCGGCCGGGGCGACAAGGACGTGCAGGTCGTGGCCCGGGCGCTGGGGCAGGGCGCGCCGTGAGCCGCCTGGCGGGCGTCTTCGACCGGCTGCGCGCGGCGGAAGAGCGGGCGCTGGTGGTCTACTTCACCGCCGGCGACCCCTCTCTCGACGTGACGGCCCGGCTGGTGGAGGAGGCCGAGCGGCGCGGCGCGGACGTCGTGGAGCTGGGCGTGCCCTTCTCCGACCCGCTGGCGGACGGGCCCGTGATCCAGCGGGCGGCCCGCCGCGCGCTCGAGGCGGGCGCGTCGCTCCGCCGCATCCTGGAGACGGTCGCGGCGCTCCGCCCGGACGTGAGCGTGCCCCTGGTTCTCATGACCTACTACAACCCCGTCCTGGCGTTCGGCCTGCGGCCGTTCGTCGAGTCGGCGGTGAAGGCGGGGGTGGACGGCGTCATCGTCGCCGACCTGCCGCCCGAGGAGGCGGAGCCCCTCGGCCGGGAGGCGGAGCCGGCCGGGCTCGACCTCATCCACCTGGCGGCCCCCACGTCCACGCCCGAGCGGCTCCGCCTCATCGCGCGGCGGAGCCGGGGGTTCATCTACCTGGTCTCGCTCACGGGCGTCACGGGCGAGCGCGCCGCCCTGCCCGCGGACCTGGAAGCCCAGGTCCGGGCGCTGCGCCTGCTGACCACCAGGCCCGTGTGCGTGGGCTTCGGCATCGGCCGGCCCGAGCAGGTGGCCGCGGTGGGCCGCCTGGCCGACGGCGTGATCGTCGGCTCCGCCATCGTCCGCCTGGTCGAGGAGCACGCGGGGTCACCCGACCTGGTGGCGCGCGTGGGCGAGTTCGTGGCCGCCCTCAAGGCGCCGCTGCGCCGGGCGGGCGGGTCGAGGTAGCCCGTGGCCTGGTTCCGGCGGCGGGACGAGGGCGAGGGGCGCGGCAAGAAGGTCGTCATCGCCGAGGGGCTCTGGATCAGGTGCGAGTCCTGCAAGGAGATCGTCTACCGGGCGGAGGTGGAGCGGGCCGGGCGCGTGTGTCCCAAGTGCCGCTACGCCTTCCGCATCGGCGCCCGCGAGCGCATCGCCCTGCTGGCGGACCCCGGCTCGTTCGAGGAGCGCGACGCGGGGCTCCTGACGGCCGACCCGCTGGGCTTCAAGGACACCCGGCGCTACCGCGACCGCGTGCGGGCGGCCCGGGAGAAGACGGGGGTCACCGAGGCCGTGGTCAGCGGCCTGGCCCGGATCGGCGGCTTCCCGGTGGTGCTCTGTGCCTTCGACTTCGGCTTCCTGGGCGGCAGCATGGGCTCGGTGGCGGGCGAGAAGCTGACGCGGGCCATCGAGCTGGCCGCCGACAAGCACGTGCCCCTGGTGATCGTCTCCGCCTCGGGCGGCGCCCGCATGCAGGAGGGCATCCTCTCCCTCATGCAGATGGCCAAGACCTCGGCCGCGCTCGAGCGGCTGGCCGCCGAGCGGCTCCCCTACATCTCCGTGCTCACC
The DNA here is from genome assembly GCA_037443505.1 of Candidatus Rokuibacteriota bacterium. Taxonomy (GTDB): domain Bacteria; phylum Methylomirabilota; class Methylomirabilia; order Rokubacteriales; family CSP1-6; genus JBBIOF01. The sequence continues at coordinate 1,016 of JBBIOF010000316.1, read as the reverse complement.
GACCCCACCACCGGCGGGGTGACGGCCAGCTTCGCCATGCTGGGTGACGTGATCCTCGCCGAGCCCCGGGCCCTGATCGGCTTCGCCGGCCCCCGGGTGATCGCCGAGACGATCCGCCAGCCCCTGCCCGAGGGCTTCCAGCGGTCGGAGTTCCTGCTCGAGCACGGGCAGATCGACCTGATCGTGGAGCGGTCGCAGCTCAGGGACACGCTCAAGCGCCTGCTCGCCTTCTTCGCCGACCAGCCGCCCGAGCCCCGATGACGTACGCCGAGGCGGTGGCCCGGCTGCTCGCCCTGCGCGGCGGCGAGCACGCCGGCATGCGCCCCGGGCTGGAGCGGATCCAGGGCCTGCTCGGGGCGCTGGACAACCCCGAGGCCCGCTACGCGCTGGTCCAGGTGGGGGGCACCAACGGCAAGGGCTCCGTGGCCGCGATGCTGGCGGCCGTCCTGAAGGCGGCGGGCCGCCGCGTGGGCCTCTACACCTCGCCCCACCTGGTGTCGTTCCGGGAGCGGATCCGCGTGAACGGCCGGCCGATCCCCGAGGACGCGGTGGCCGACGGCGTGGACGCCCTGGGCACGCTGATCGCGCGCTTCGACGCCTCCATGTTCGAGGCCACCACCGCGCTCGCGCTCGACCACTTCGCGCGGGAGGCGGTGGACGTGGCGGTGCTCGAGGTGGGCCTGGGGGGACGGCTCGACGCCACCACCGTGGGGCGGCCCGTGGTGACCGTCCTCTCGCGCATCGACCGGGACCACGAGGCGATCCTGGGCGGCACGCTCGCCGCCATCGCGGCCGAGAAGGCGGCGATCATCCGCTCGGGCACCGCGGTGTCGGCGGCCCAGGCGCCGGAGGTCGCGGGCGTGGTGGCCCGCCGGGCGGCGGAGCAGGGGGTCCCGCTGCTGGTGGAGGGCCGTGACCTCCACGTGGCGGTGCGCGAGCGCGGGATCGAGCGGCAGGTGATCGACTGCCGCGGGCCCGACTGGAGCCTCGACGGTCTGGCCCTGGCGCTCCCCGGC
>JBBIOF010000315.1:0-3902 GCA_037443505.1 Candidatus Rokuibacteriota bacterium | reverse complement strand
CGGGGTGCGCCGGCCCGGTCGCCCCGGGGCGCGGCCCGCCGGAGGACGAGGTAGGACGAACCATGGCACGCGCGAAGCCGAAGACCCCGGGTGCCGTCCTGAAGAAGCTCATCGGCGTGGCCGACGCCGTCATCACCGCCGCGGAGCGGGGCAAGGACCCGACCCTGTCCATCCCCGTGCGCAGCCTCGCCAACGTCAGCTTCAACGACAGGCGCGGCATCATCGAGATGGGCCGGCGGAAGCAGGCGCGCACCTTCTTCAACGTGGGGATGGCCAAGAAGTTCATGCAGACGGTGCTGGTGGCCGACGCGCTGGGGGAGCTGCAGCGGGCGAACCTCACCACGTCGCTCAGGGAGATCTACTACCGCACCAAGCACACGATGCGGGGCTCCCACGAGAACACCTTCGACGGCCAGAACGAGTCCGACCCGCTCATCGAGGACCTGGAGGTGGCCCTGGGCGCCCTGCGGGAGGAGCTGCACGTCCGGGCCGAGAACGCCGGCAGCGTGGTGGGTCCACTGGTGCTGGGCGACGACGGCGACCGGGTGGACTGCTCGCGCCTGGGCAAGGGCGGCTACTCCGTGCCCTCCATCGTCGAGCCGGAGTACATCGAGATCCGCCGCTGCACGGCGGACTTCGTCCTGCTGGTCGAGAAGGGCACCCAGTGGAACCGCCTGTCGGAGGACAAGTTCTGGCGCCGGTACAACTGCGTGCTGCTGACGGGCAACGGCCAGCCCCCCCGCGGCGTCCGTCGCCTGGCCCGCCGCCTGCATGAGGAGCGCGGGCTCCCGGTCTACGTCCTGGTGGACAACGACCCCTGGGGCTACTACATCTACTCGGTCGTCAAGCAGGGGTCGATCAACCTGGCCTTCGAGAGCGAGCGGATGGCCATCCCGAAGGCCAAGTTCCTGGGCCTCTCGAGCGCGGACCCCGAGCGCTACGGCCTGCCGCGCAACGTCGGCATCAAGCTCAACGACAAGGACGTCGGCCGGGCCCGGGAGCTGCTCCGGTATCCCTGGTTCCAGAAGAAGGCCTGGCAGGACGAGATCAAGCGCATGCTCTCGAGCGGGCTCAAGTACGAGCTGGACGCCCTGGCCAACAAGGACTTCCGCTACCTGACCAAGACCTACCTGCCCAGGAAGCTCGCGGACCGGGACTGGCTCGACTGACGCGACCGGGGGCTCCGCGCGCCCGCGAGTCCGCACGTTGACACGGCGCCCCGGAGGTGGGGCAGAATAGCGGCGGCCAGGATGTCGTGCCCGTTCTGCGCGCGCGTGGAGGCAGGGCAGTTCGTCGCCGCCAACGAGCTGGCCGTGGCGTTTCCCGACGCCTTTCCCCTGACGGACGGCCACACCCTGGTGGTCCCCCGCCGTCACGAGCCCGACTTCCTCGCCCTGACTCCGGACGAGCAGGACGCCATCCTCGCCCTCGTCCGGGACGTCGTGGCCGTCCTCGCCCCCCGGGCGCCGGACGGCTACAACCTGGGCGTCAACGTGGGGGCCGCGGCGGGCCAGACGGTCGCGCACGCGCACCTCCACGTCATCCCGCGCTACGCCGGGGACCGCCGCGACCCGCGCGGAGGGATCCGCTGGATCATCCCCGAGCGCGCGGCGTACTGGGAACGCCGGTGAGCGGCGAGGCTGCCCGGGGCGCCGTCGCCTTCGCCGAGAAGGTCCTGGAGCTCCTCGACGAGGGGCGCTACACGGCCACCTACAAGTACGCGGTGCTCCTGGCCATGATCGACCTCTGCCTGGACCACGCGGACCGGTCGGGCGAGCCGCCCTCCGTCCTGACCACGCCGGAGCTCGCCGCGCGCGTGGTGGAGCTCTACTGGCCCCATGCCGCGCCCTACCCCGATCACCCGCCCGCCCGCGTCCTGAGGCAGAACGTCGGGGGCCAGGCCGAGATCGTGGCGGCCGTCGCCGATTTCCGCGCGCGTCACGCTCCGGTGGCGGCGACCCCGTGGAAGGCCCGGAGCGCGGCGCCGCGCGAGTACGAGCGTCTGGTCCGCTTCGTCGAGTGGAAGCTCGTCCAGATGCCGCTCCCGCGCCTGCAGACCATGGGCACCGCGACCGAGGAGTTCATCTACCGGATCCACTGGACCCGGGCGGTGCGGAGGGCGGAGGTGCAGGCGTACCAGGAGGGCCGGGCGAGCGACTTCGACAACCGGGTGGTCCTCCTGCCCGGAGTCGGGCAGTACCTTCGCGACCTGAACGGTCTGCTCCGGCCCCTGATCCACCGGAAGTGGGTGGAGATGGTCGCCGCCGTCAACGGCCTGCCGGAGATGCGGCTGCAGGAGTTCCTCTTCGGGAAGGATCGCGTCGATACGGGCCCGGTGCGCGCACCGCTCTGGGAGCTGCAGGAGCGCCGCTGCTTCTACTGCGGCGGCCGGATCCGCGAGCCCGTCGGGGCCGTGGTGGACCACTTCATCCCCTGGGCCCGCTACGCCGACGACGGCCTCGACAACCTGGTCGTCGCCGACGACCGGTGCAACAGCTGGAAGAGCGCATCGCTGGCGGCCAGCGACCACGTCGCCCGCTGGGCCGCCCGGTTCTCGCCCGGGCCGACGGCGGCGGGCCTGGAGGCCGTGGCCTCCACCACGGGCTGGATCCGGGACGTCCGCAGGACCCACGGCGCCGGCCGTGCCATCTACCTCGGGCTGCCGGAGACCGCCATGCTCTGGCTCCGCCGGAAGGAGTTCGTCCCCCTCGACCGGGAGACGGTGGTCAGGGCGCTCTCGCCGGACCACTGACCGCCGGGTCCCCGCGGGGACGGCGCGGCGCGGTCGTCGCCGCCCTTCCGCTTGAGCGCTGGCTTTTTTGGTGCCTATCCTAGCCTGCAGGTTCTTCACAGGAGAGAGGCCCCACCGTGCCACGCGTGGTCGTCCGTGCCAGCCCCCAGCGCCAGGGCCTCGCGTGGCCCCGGGTCGCGCACCGGTGGCGCCGCGCGCTGGAAGTGCCTGGCCGGGTGTATCTCCTCGCCCTGGCCGCCCTGGCCCTGGCGCTCGGCTGGTACGAGCTGCGCACCTCGGCGCTCCAGGCCTTCGTGTTCTCCCGCCTCGCGGCCGCCCTCTCGCATACCGTCGAGCCCGGGCCGAGCCCCAGGATCGCCTTCCCCGCCGACGGCCCCTTCGACGAGCGGCGGGGTTACGCGCGCCTGCCCGATTTCCAGCGGCGGCTGGCCGCCGCGGGCTGGCGCGTGGTGGAGCAGGCGCGCCAGTCGGCGGGCATGGCCCGCCTGGTCCGCTGGGGCATCACGCCGCCCTACCGGGAGCCGGCAGCCGTGGGCCTGGTCGTCCTGGACCGCCGCGGCGCGGCCCTCTACGACGCCCGGCCGCGCGGGACCCTGTTCCGCGACTTCGAGGACGTCCCGCCCCTGGTGGTGCGCACGCTGGTCTTCCTGGAGAACCGCGCCCTCGAGCACCCGCCCGACGGCCGTAGCAACCCCGCGGTGGACTGGCCCCGGCTGGCCCGGGCGGGCGCCCTCTGGGCCGGTGGCGCGCTCGGCCTGCCGGTGCGGGTGCAGGGGGGCAGCACCCTGGCCACCCAGATGGAGAAGTACGAGCACTCGGCGCACGGGCGGACCACCTCGCCCTGGGACAAGGCCCGCCAGATCGCCGGCGCCAGCCTCCGCGCCTACCGCGAGGGGCCGGACACCACGGAGGTGCGCCGGCAGCTCATCGTGGACTACCTGAACACGATGCCGCTGGCGGCGGCGCCCGGCCATGGCGAGGTGCACGGCCTGGGCGCCGGGCTCCGCGCCTGGTTCGGCCTGTCGCTGGACGAGGTCTCGCGGGTCCTGGCCGGCGCCGCGCCGCCGGAGGCGCGGGCCCGGGCCTTCAAGCCGGTGCTGGCGCTCCTCTACGCCGTCAGGGCCCCCAGCCGCTACCTGGTGGAGCGCCG
>JBBIOF010000314.1:0-3904 GCA_037443505.1 Candidatus Rokuibacteriota bacterium | reverse complement strand
CGGCATATGGCAGCTTCCCTTCGGCAAGGGGCGGCGCTGGCTGGCCGCTTCGGGGAGGGCGCGGTGCGGCCGGCCGTCCTGCTCGAGCGCGCCCCGCGCCGTGACCGGCGGGGCGCCGGCGACGGTGCGCTATAATGCCGCGACGCGGCGATCCAGGATCGTGGAGGAGGTTCGACGCATGAAGATGCGAGCTGCGGCCATCGCGGTTGCGTTCGTCCTGCTGGCCGGCACGCCGGCCGTGGCCCAGAAGGTGCCGGGCGTGACCGACACGGAGATCCTCATCGGAGCCACCACGCCCCTGTCCGGGCCGGCCGCGGCATGGGGGACCACGGCGCTGGGCGCCGAGGCGTGGGCGCGGTACGTGAACGAGCAGGGCGGCGTCCACGGCCGGAAGATCAAGGTGGTGCTCAAGGACGACGGCTACAACCCCGCGCGCTCGGTGGCCAACGTCAACGAGTTCAAGGACTCGGTGTTCGCCATCCTCGGGCTCCTGGGCACGGCCATCGGCAACGCCAACAAGGACATCATCGCCGAGGCCAGGCTGCCCACCATCTGGCCGTACCTGAACCCCGAGGTGTGGGCGAAGCAGCCCCGGGAGAAGGTGCGCACCGTCTTCCAGGTGTACCCGGATTACACGGACGAGGCCGAGTTCCTGCTCCAGCAGGCCGTGAAGCTGGAGAAGGCCCGCAAGGTGGCGGTGTTCTACCAGAACGACGACTACGGCAAGGGCGGGCTCGAGGGGGCGCGGCGGGGGGCCCGGGGCCTGGGCGGGCAGGTGAGCCTCGCCGAGGTGCCCTACGAGGTGGCCGACCGCGAGCTGGGCACCCACGCGCTCAAGATCAAGGAGTCGGGCGCGGACGCCGTCATCCTCTACTCGACGGCCACCCACGGGGCGGCCCTGATCAAGGAGATGGCGAAGGTGGGCTACCGGCCCAGGATCTTCGCCGCGTTCCCGCTGGGCGACCGCCACGTGATGTTCCGGCTCCTGGGGGAGCTGTGGGAGGGCGCCTACTACGACGTGACCGGCGCGGTGCCCGGCGAGCCGGAGGCCGACCGGGTGATCCAGATCCTGCTCAAGCAGGAGCCGAAGCTGAAGGGGCGAGAGAGCTTCGCGGTGGCCGGGGCGCTGGCCATGATCGCCACGGTGGAGGGCCTCAAGCGGGCGGGCCGCACCCTCACGCGGGAGTCGTTCCTGGAGGCCATGGAGAGCATCAAGAACTGGAACCCCGACGGGCTGACGGCGCCGATCACGTGGGGGCGGGACCGTCACCACGGGCTCAACGCGGTCAGGCTCCACCGCGCCGGGAAGGCGGCCGACGCCTCCTTCACGCCGGTGACGGGCTACCAGATCTTCAAGCCGCACTTCTGAGCCGGGGGCCGGCCCCGCGCCGGCCCCCGCCGACACCTCCCCGCGGTGAGCGACGAGGTGCTGCTCGACGTGCGAGGGCTCGTCCTCCGCTTCGGAGGCATCAGCGCCCTGTCCGGCGTGGACGTGACCGTGCGCGCGGGCGAGACGCTGGCCCTGATCGGTCCCAACGGCTCGGGCAAGACCTCCTTCTTCAACTGCGTGACGGGGCTCTACCGGCCCAGCGGCGGGTCGATCGCGTTCCGGGGCCGGAGCCTGCTCGGGGCGAGCCCCGACGAGATCACCCGGCGGGGCGTGGCCCGGACCTTCCAGAACCTGCGCCTGTTCCACACCATGACGGTGCTGGACAACCTGATGGTGGGCCGCCACGTGCACTTCCGGAAGAACCTGCTGGCCGCCGTCCTCCGCCTTCGCGGCGAGGAGGTGCGCCACCGGCGCCGGTGCGAGGAGATCATCGAGTTCCTGGACCTGGCGCCCTGGCGGAAGACCCGCGTCGGCGACTGCCCCTACGGCGTGCAGAAGCGGGTGGAGCTGGGCCGCGCCCTGGCGGCGGAGCCGACCCTCCTGCTGCTGGACGAGCCGGTGTCGGGCCTCACCGCGGAGGAGAAGCAGGAGTTCGCGTACTGGATCCACGAGATTCGCGGCCGCTTCCAGGTCACGGTGCTGCTGGTGGAGCACGACCTGCGCGTGGCCTCGCGCCTGGCCGACCGCATGGTGGCCTTCGACCACGGGGTGAAGATCGCGGAGGGCACGCCCGCCGAGGTCCAGCGCGACCCCGAGGTGGTCCGCGCCTACCTGGGGACCGACTGATGGGCGACGCGCCCCTGCTGCGGGTCTCCAGCGTGGAGACGCTCTACTTCGACCGGATCCAGGCGCTGTTCGGCGTGTCCTTGGAGGTGCCCGAAGGGCACATCTTCGCCGTGCTGGGGCCGAACGGGGCCGGCAAGACCACGCTGCTCAGGACCATCGCCGGGCTGCTGCGGGGCCAGCCGAAGAAGGGAACCATCGAGCTGGGCGGGCGCCGCATCGACGGACGGTCGCCGGAGGCCATCTCGCGGCTGGGCGTGGTGTTCGTCCCGGAGGACCGCGGGCTCTTCCGCGAACTCACCGTGCGGGAGAACCTGGAGCTGGGGCTCTGGGGGCGACGGGACCGGGACGTGTCGGCCGACCTGGAGCGGGTGCTGGCCATGTTCCCCATCCTGCGCGAGCGGGGTGCCCAGCAGGCCGAGACCCTCTCGGGCGGCGAGCAGCAGATGCTGGCCATCGGGCGGGCGCTCCTCCGGCGGCCGCGCCTCCTCATGCTGGACGAGCCCTCGCTGGGGCTCGCCCCGCAGGTGGCCCGGGCGGTGTACGATGCGCTGCCCGCCATCGCCGCCGGCGGCACCACCATCCTGCTGGTGGAGCAGAACGCCCGGCTGGCGCTGCGGGTGGCGCACGAGGGGGCCATCCTGGAGGCCGGCCGGATCGTGCTGACGGGTACCGCGCGGGACCTGGAGGACAACGAGGACGTGCGCGACGTGTACCTGGGCGTGGGCCAGGCCGAGCCGTCGGCCCGGGGCTGGCGACTGTACCGCAAGCGGAGGCGGTGGTGACGGAGCTCCCCGCCCGCTCGCTGCCCGGCCTCTTCCTCGCGCGCGCCCGGGCCCTGGGCGACCGCGTCGCCCTGCGCGAGAAGCGCCTCGGCGTCTGGCGCCGGATCACCTGGCGGGAATACGCGGACGCGGTGCGGCGGGTGGCGGGCGGCCTGCTGGCCGCGGGTTTGCGGCCCGGCGAGAACGTGGCGGTGCTGGGGGAGAACCGGCCGGAGTGGCTCTACTGCCACCTGGGGATCATGGCGGCCGGGGGGGCCACGTGCGGCATCTATCCCAGCTCCGCGCCCGAGCAGATCCGGTACGTGCTGGATCACTGCGGGGCGCGGCTCGTCTTCCTCGAGAACGAGGAGCACCTGGACCGCACCCTGGCCGTCGTCGCCGGGACGGCGGTGGAGCGGATCGTGGTCTGGGACGCGCGGGGGCTCTGGGGCTTCCGCGATCCCCGGGTGGTGTTCTTCGACGCGTTCCTGGAGGAGGGCCGGGCCCTCCTCGCCGCCAGGCCCGCGGCGGTGGAGGAGCGCGTGGCCGCCCTGGATCCCGACGACACCGCGATGATCATCTACACCTCGGGGACGACGGGGCCGCCCAAGGGGGCGATGCTCGCTCACCGGTCCATCCTGTGGGTGACGGACGCGCTGCTCCGGGTCAACGCGGCGACCCCGGACGACGAGGTCGTGTCGTACCTGCCCCTGGCCCACATCTACGAGAACCTCATCTCCGTCTTCCAGGCCGTCCGGGTCGGCTACGTGGTGAGCTTCGTGGAGAGCCTGGACACCCTCTTCCAGAACCTGCGGGAGGTCTCGCCCACCTACTTCGCCAGCGTGCCCCGCATCTGGGAGAAGCTCGCCTCGACCATCGAGCTCAGGATGGAGGAGTCCACCTGGCTCAAGCGCCAGGCCTACCGCGCCGCCGTGGCCGTGGGCCGCCGCCACGCCCGCGCCCGCCT
>JBBIOF010000313.1:0-3911 GCA_037443505.1 Candidatus Rokuibacteriota bacterium | reverse complement strand
CTGGAGCGCACCGTGAAGGCGCTCGAGGCCGGCGGCGCGTCCGTGCTCGGCGTCGTGGCGGACGCGGCGCGGCGCGAGGACGCCGACCGGCTGGTCGAGGCGGCGCGGGAGCGCTTCGGGCGAATCGACGTCCTGGTCAACAACGCCGGCATCACGCGCGACGCCCTGATCGTGCGGATGAAGGATGAGGACTGGGACCGCGTCATGGAGGTCAACCTCCGGGGCGCGTTCCTGATGACGCGCGCGGCGGCGAAGGTGATGATGCGGCAGAGGGGCGGGCGCGTCATCAACATCGCCTCCACGGCCGGCGCCATGGGCAACGCGGGCCAGGCCAACTACTCGGCGGCCAAGGCGGGGCTCATCGGGCTCACCAAGGCCTCGGCCCGGGAGCTGGCGCACTGGGGCATCCTCGTCAACGCGGTGGCCCCCGGGCTGATCGAGACCGACATGAGCGCGGCGATTCCCGAGAGCGCCCGCCGGGCGCTGATCGAGCAGATCCCCCTGGGGCGTGCCGGCAGCGTCCGCGAGGTGGCGGAGGTGGTACGATTCCTGGCCGGAGACGCGGCCACCTACATCACCGGCCAGGTCTTCCACGTCAACGGCGGGCTGTATATATAGGAAGAACGGGCGGTGTCCGGCCGTCAGGCAGCGAATTCCTTCGAGGAGGTGAAGCCGATGGCGAAGTCGGTCGAAGAGCGGGTGAAGGAGATCATCGTGGAGCAGCTCGGGGTCGACGAGGAGGACGTCACCCCGAACGCGAAGTTCATCGAGGATCTCGGCGCGGACTCGCTGGACACGGTGGAGCTGGTGATGGCGCTGGAGGAGCACTTCGACATCCAGATTCCGGACGAGGACGCGGAGAAGATCGTCACCGTCGGCGACGCCATCCAGTACATCAAGGAGAACTCCTGACGGTGCACCCGCGCCGGGTGGTCGTCACCGGCCTCGGGGCCCTCACGCCCCTGGGCAACACGGCCGAGGAGTTCTGGACCGGCCTGGTCCAGGGCCGCTCGGGCATCGGGCCCATCACCAAGTTCGACGCGGGCGAGCGGGACGCGAACGGCGAGTACCGGTACCCCACCCGCATCGCGGGCGAGGTCCGCGGCTTCGACCCGCTCAGGTACGTCGACAGGAAGGAGGCCCGCCGGCTCGACCCGTACCTGCACTACGCCATCGCCTGCTCCGTGATGGCGGTGGAGGACGCCGGGCTGGACACGGGGAAGGTGGACGGCGACCGCTTCGGGGTCCTGATCGGCTCGGGCATCGGGGGCATCACGACCCTGCTGGAGGGCGAGCGCGTCCGGCTGGAGAAGGGGCCGGAGCGGGTGTCGCCCTTCGTCATCCCGATGCTGATCATCAACATGGCCTCCGGACTGGTGTCCATGCGCTTCGGCGCCAGGGGACCCAACTCGGCGGTGGTCACCGCCTGCGCCACCGGCAACCACGCCATCGGGGATGCCTTCCGCCTGATCCAGCGGGGCGACGCCGACGTCATGATCGCCGGGGGGGCGGAGGCCATCATCGTCCCCCTCACCATCGCCGGCTTCTCGGCCATGAAGGCCATGTCCACCCGCAACGACGAGCCGGAGAAGGCCTCGCGCCCCTTCGACGCCCACCGGGACGGCTTCGTGCCCAGCGAGGGCGGCGGCGTGGTCGTGCTGGAGTCGCTCGAGCACGCCCTGCGGCGCGATGCGCGGATCTACGCCGAGGTGCTGGGCTACGGGATGACCGCCGACGCCTACCACATGACCGCGCCCGACCCGGAGGGCGACGGCGCGAGCCGCGCCATGGCCCTGGCCCTCCGGGACGCCGGGGTGTCGCCGGCGGAGGTGGGCTACATCAACGCGCACGGCACGTCCACGCCCTACAACGACCGCTTCGAGACGCTGGCCATCAAGAAGGTCTTCGGGGACCACGCCCGGAAGCTCGCCGTGTCGTCCACCAAGTCGATGACGGGGCACCTGCTGGGCGCCGCGGGCGGGGTGGAGGCGATCGCGACCGTGCTGGCCCTGTGCCGCGGCGTCCTGCCGCCCACCATCAACTACGAGACGCCGGACCCGGACTGCGACCTGGACTACCTGCCCAACCAGGCCCGCAAGCAGGAGGTGGAGGTGGCCCTGTCCAACGCGTTCGGGTTCGGCGGGACCAACGCCACCCTCGTCTTCCGGAAATACCGCCGGTAGTGGCTGGCGCGCTGGACCCGGGGCGGGTCGCCGACCTGGAGCGGCGCCTCGGCCACCGCTTCGCCGACCCCGCGCTGCTGGAACGGGCGCTCACCCACGCCTCCTACGCCAACGAGCACCCGCCGCTGCCCGACCACGAGCCGCTGGCGCTCCTGGGCGACGCCGCCCTGGGGCTCGTGGTGGCCGAGCACCTGTTCGCCGAGGATCCCACGGCGCCCGTCGGCGTGCTGACGCCGCGGCGGGCGGCGCTCGTCTCGGGCGCCAACCTGGCCCGGTGGGCGGTCGACCTCGACCTCGGCGCCGTGCTCCGGCTGGGTCGCGGCGAGGAGCAGACGGGCGGGCGGGGCCGGGAGTCGATCCTGGCCACCACGCTCGAGGCCGTCCTCGGGGCCGTGTACCTGGAGGGGGGCCTGGAGGAGGTCCGGCGGATCGTCGCGCGGCTGGCCGCGTGGTAGCCTGAGCCCATGCGACTCTGGCCCTGGTCACGCCGGCCCGCGCCCGCGCCGGCGTCCATGGACCTGCTCCTCGCCGAGGACCTCCTGCGCCAGAGCCTGGACGACGTGTTCGCCGTGCGCGAGCGCCGGGCGCTGGGCGCGGTGGTCGTCTACCGCGGCCGCCTGCTGGTGCCCGCGTCGCGCGCCGTGGACCTGCTCCAGGCCCGCTTCCGTCCGTTCGGCTTCACCCCGTTCCTCAGGGCGGAGGGCGGCGAGGTGGTGCTGCAGGCCCTGCCGCTGGTGGAGAGCGCCGAGCGGCCGCGGGCCGCCCTGAACGTGGTGCTGTTCGTGCTGACCTGCGTATCCATGCTCCTGGCCGGGACCCTGTTCGCCGGCTCGCCCACCTTCGACGCCCTCCGGGGCACGTCCATCGCCGGCTTCATCGCCAGCGGCGTGCCGTTCGCGGCCACGCTGATGGCGATCCTGGGCGTCCACGAGTTCGGCCACTACTTCACGGCCCGCCACCACCGGGCCTCGGTGAGCCTGCCGTACTTCATCCCGGCCCCGCCGCCGCTGTTCCTGTTCGGGACGCTGGGCGCCATCATCCGCATGCGCTCGCCGGCCCGCGACCGGAACGCGCTCTTCGACATCGCCGTCGCCGGGCCGCTGGCCGGGCTGGCCGTGGCGCTGCCCGCGATGATCGTGGGGCTCGAGTGGTCGCGGCTGGTGCCGGCGCGGCCGGACCTGCTGGTGTTCGGCGACTCGCTGCTGCTGCGGTTCCTGGTCGCCCTGCGCTTCGGCGACATCCCCGAGGGCATGACGCTGTTCACGCACCCCATGGCGGACGCCGCGTGGACCGGGTTCCTGGTCACCGCGCTCAACCTGTTCCCGGTGGGCCAGCTGGACGGCGGCCGGATCGCCTACGCGCTGTTCGGACGGCGGCACCGGCTGGTGGGGCTGGCCACGTTCGCGGCCCTGCTGCTGCTCGGCGTGGTCACCCGGGCGCTGAACTGGTTCGTGTGGGCGGCGCTGCTCTTCTTCCTGGTGGGGTTCCACCACAGCCCGCCCCTGGACGACGTCACGCCCCTCACGCCCGGCCGCCGCCTGGTGGGGCTGCTGTGCCTGGTGGCGCTGGTGCTTCTCCTCCCGCCCGTCCCCATCTCCATCGAATAACCGCGCCGGGCCGATGGCCGTCGCCGGGCGTCGTTCTCGCTCGGCGCCGATCCTCACGTACCCACGACGTACGCTGCGGTCGTCGCCTCGCTCGGGCCTCGCCCGGCTCGGCCCTCGACCC
>JBBIOF010000312.1:0-3922 GCA_037443505.1 Candidatus Rokuibacteriota bacterium | reverse complement strand
CACCGGCGCCCACCCGCCGAGGACGACCTTGAGCGCGAGGGCGGCCACGCCCGCCACCGCGCCGTAGAACGCCCCCCGGAGCAGGCCGTGCTCGGCGCGGCGCCACCGGACCTGCGCGGTCACGCGCTGCACGAGCGCCACGAGCGCCTGGGGATCCCGGACCGGCCCCTCGCCCATCGCCGCCCTCCTTCCGCCCGTCAGCGGAGAAACGCTTCCCGCGTCTTCGCGATCAGGCCGTCGGCGCTCTCGACGATCTCGCCGATCAGCTGGTCCACGTCGACCGCCTCGGCCTCGCCCTCGAAGTTGAGGATGATGCGGTGGCGCAGGGCGGGCGCCGCCAGCGCCCGGAGGTCCTCCACGCTGGCGTTGTAGCGGCCCTCGGCGAGCGCGAGGACCTTCGCGCCCAGGATGAGGGCCTGGGCGCCCCGGGGGCTCGCGCCGTACCGTACGAAGCGCCGGGTGGGCTCGGGCGCGTGCTCCCACTCGGGGTGGGTGGCCATGACGATGGTCGACGCGAGGTCCCGGACGTGGGAGGCCACGGGCACCTCGCGGATGAGCTCGCGGAAGCCCAGCACCGCGGGCCCCGTCATGATGCGCTCGACGGCCACGTGCCGGGCCTGCGTGGTGCGGTCGATGATGGTGTTGAGCTCCTCCAGCGCCGGGTACCGCACCCGGAGCTTGAAGATGAAGCGGTCCAGCTGCGCCTCGGGCAGCGGGTAGGTGCCCTCCATCTCGATGGGGTTCTGCGTGGCGAGCACGAAGAACGGCGCCGGCAGCGGGCGCGACACGCCGGCCACGGTGACGGCCCCTTCCTGCATCCCCTCCAGCAGCGCCGACTGGGTCTTGGGCGTGGCCCGGTTGATCTCGTCCGCCAGCACGATGTGGGCGAAGATGGGCCCGGGCTGGAACTGGAAGTGCTTCCGGCCCTCGGCGTCCTCCACGATCATGTTGGTGCCGATGATGTCGGCCGGCATGAGGTCGGGGGTGAACTGGATGCGGGCGAACTTCAGCTCCAGGCCCTCGGCCAGTGTCTTGATGAGGAGCGTCTTGCCCAGGCCGGGGACGCCCTCGAGGAGCACGTGCCCGCCGGCGAACATGCCGATCAGGACGTGATTGATGATCTCGCGGTGGCCGACGATGACCTTCTCGACCTCCGCCCGCAGCGCCTCGAACGCCCCGACGAACTCCCGGACCCGGGCCTCCTGCGTCATCAACCCCTCCCCCGCCCCGGTCGTGCAGGGCGGTCCATCCCCGGCGCGGCGCCGTGACCTTGCCTCGATTGTATAAGCAAGCCGACTGCCGTGCGCGTCATTGTGTGACCGGGCCACGCTCCCCGAGGGGATCCACGGCGACCGCCCCGCCGCCGGGGCCCGTCCATCACCGGATCGACAGCGAGGGACGCCAGTCGATCGCCGAACGCCGCGGCCAGCCGGGCAGCGGCGGCGGCGTCCCCCGGCTCCGCCCGCACGCCCCCGCGCCCATCACCAGCGGGCCGAAGGTCGGCTCGCGCCCGGGCATCCGACCGGCGGGATGGAGCGGGGATCGAGGAAGGCGATCGGGGACGTCACGCGGACGGCACCCGAACCAGTCGGCGGTACACCTCCAGGTACCCCTCGATCTCCCGCCGGCTCGGGTAGCGCTCCGCCACCAGGGCCCGCCCGGCGGCTCCCAGCCGCGCCCTCAGGTCGGGATCCGAGGCCAGGCGCTCGGCCTGACGCTCCAGGTCCGCCTCGCTCCGGAAGAGAAGACCGGTCACGCCGTCCTCGATGAGCGATCGGTTGCCCGGGATGTCCGAGGCGAGCACGGCCCGCCCCACGGACAGCGCCTCCAGGACCGAGTTCGCCATGCCGCCCTCGGACTCCGAGCAGTTGAGCACCACGTCGGCCTGGGCGAGGAGCGACCCCATCCGGGCGTGCGGCACCGCGCCGACGTGGCGGGCCCACGGCAGGCCGTCGAGCGCCCGCAGCAGCGCGTCCCCCTCGTCGGGGTCCAGCACCGGGCCCGCGTAGAGCAGGCGCACTTCCGGCCGGCGCGCGGCCAGGCGCGCCAGGGGCGCCAGCGGCAGCCGCGGGTTCTTGCCCGGGCGGATCCCCGCGGGGAAGAGAAACAGCACGCGATCGGCGGGCAGCGGCCAGCGTTCCGCCAGGTCGAACGGCTCCCCGGCCTCGAGGCCGACGGCCTGCGGGATCACGCGCAGGCGGCTCCCGAGGTCCGGCAGGGCCGCGGCCACGCGGGCCGCCACCGACTGGTGGAAGGCCACCAGCGTCGCGGCGCCCTCCAGCACCCGCCGCACGGTGCAGGCCCGCTCGGGATCGAACAGGTCGTGGTTCACGTCGGTCCCCGTGAGCGTGATGACCAGCGGGACCTCCGCGCGCCGCGCGAGCCGGAGCGCCGCCGGCCCAGACCGGTAGGCGTGGAAGGCGTGCACGAGTGAGGGCCGGTAGGCCTCCACCTGCGCCTCCACGGAGGTCTCGGGCGTGACCGAGAGATCCCAGACCTTGAGATCGAGGCCCGCCCGGCGGAGGCCGCGGGCGATGCGGTCCACGGTCACGGCGTTGCCCCGGATCGACGGGAAGGCGAAGGGGGTGAGGAGGGCGAGCCGCGGCCCCATCAGCCTGGAGCATACGGGCGGTGTCCAGGCGTGTCCAGCGACCCGGCTCAGAATCCCCCTGCGCCGTGCCGACATCTTCATATAATGGGTACGGCGATGGCTGACTCCGGGGATTCCTCCCAGGCGGCCTCATCCGACGTGGAGTGCCGGCAGATCGCCGAGCTCCTCGCCGACTACCTCGAGGGCTCCCTGCCCCGGCAGACCGCCGAGCTGCTCGAGTGGCACATCGACGGCTGCGCGCCCTGCGTGGCCTTCGTGAACACCTACCGTGGCACCGTGCAGGCCACCCGGCGGCTGCGGGAGGTGGAGATCCCCGCCGAGCTCAAGAAGCGCCTCCTCGCCTTCCTCCGCAGCCGCCGGGCCTCAGACTAGGCGCGCCCGGAGCCAGGCGCTCAGCGCGTCCACCACCGACACCATCGCGTAGACGGCCAGGATCAGCGTCAGGAGCTGCTGCTCCTGGAACAGGCTGATCGCCACGTGGATCCGCTGGCCGAGCCCGCCCGCGCCCACGAACCCCATGATCGCGGCCGCCCGGATGTTGACCTCCCACCGGTACAGCGCGTACGACACGAACTGCGGGAGCGCCTGGGGCAGGATGCCGTAGAGCACGATGGCCAGGCGCCCCGCCCCCGTGGCCTGCAGCGCCTCGACGGGCCGCGGGTCCACGTCCTCCAGCACCTCGCCGAAGAGCTTGCCCAGGACGCCCGCCGTGTGAACGCCGAGCGCCAGGACCCCGGGGAACGGTCCGAGGCCCACCACGAACACGAAGATCAGGGCCCAGACGATCTCGGGCACCGTGCGGAGGACGGCGAGCACCGCCCTGGTGGCCGCCACCAGCCCCACCCGGAGCGCCCGGTCCACCGTCCCGAGCCCGCGGCCCTCGTAGAGGATCCCGCGGTAGAAGACCGTCCGCGTCGCACCCACGGCCAGCGGCAGCGCGAGGGCCGCCGCCAGGACGGAGCCGGCCAGCGAGATGGCGAAGGTCTCCCAGGCCCCGACGGCCGCGTCCCGGACGGCGCCCCGGGACAGGTCGGGAGGGAAGAGCCTGGCGGCGTACGCCCCGATCTGCCGCAGGGCCTCGCCGCTCGCCAGGGCTCCCGGCTCGATCCGCGCGCCGTGGTAGGACCAGGCCACGAGCGCCAGGACTGCCGCCGCCGCGAGCCAGGCGCGGCCCCGGCGGAGCGCGGGAGGCGCCGCCGCCTGCGCCATCAGCCCACCCCCCGCGCCCGGATCCGGGCGCTCACCGCGTCCCCCGCGGCCCCCAGGACGAGGCGCACGCCCGGCATGGTGGCCACCGCGTCGACCTGGCGC
>JBBIOF010000311.1:0-3946 GCA_037443505.1 Candidatus Rokuibacteriota bacterium | reverse complement strand
AACCGGCGCGACTGGGTGGCCGAGAGCGGCTCGCAGTCGGCGACGCCCATCCGGCGCATGACCGAGCGGCTGCAGGCCTTCCACGACCACTTCGGGCAGAGCCTGGACTTCCGGCGCGGCGACCTCCGCGACTACAACTTCGTGCTGAACCTCTTCCGCGCCTTCGAGCCGGAGGCCATCGTGCACCTGGGCGAGCAGCCCTCGGCGCCCTACAGCATGATCGACGTCCAGCACGCGGTCTTCACCCAGACCAACAACATCGTGACCACCCTCAACATCCTGTTCGCCATGCGCGAGGCCTGCCCGCAGGCCCACCTGGTGAAGCTCGGCACGATGGGCGAGTACGGGACGCCGAACGTGGACATCCCCGAGGGCTTCTTCGAGATCGAGTACCGCGGCCGCCGGGACGTCCTGCCGTTCCCCCGCCAGGCCGGCTCCTGGTACCACCAGTCCAAGGTGCACGACAGCCACAACGTGGCCATGGCCTGCCGCATCTGGGGGCTCCGCTCGACCGACATCATGCAGGGCGTGGTGTACGGCACCCGCATCGAGGCCATGGGGGAGGACGAGCGGCTCTGCACGCGGTTCGACTTCGACCAGTGCTTCGGCACCGCCATCAACCGGTTCTGCGCCCAGGCCGTCATCGGCCAGCCGCTCACCCCCTTCGGCCGCGGCGGCCAGCGCCGGGGGTTCCTGCCCCTGAAGGACTCCATGCAGTGCCTGTACCTGGCCCTGATGAACCCGCCGGCGGAGGGCGAGTACCGGGTCTTCAACCAGTTCGAGGAGACCTACAACGTGCTGGAGCTGGCCGAGAAGGTGCAGCGGGCGGCCGGCCGCCTCGGACTCGCGGTGGAGATCCGGCCCACGGAGAACCCGCGGGTGGAGAAGGAGGAGCACTACTACAACCCCGACCACGAGCACCTGCTCCGCCTGGGCTACAAGCCCACCCGGGACATGGAGGCGGAGATCGAGGTGGTGCTGCGGGACCTCCTGCGCTACCGCGACCGCATCATCGCCCGCAAGCAGGCGCTGGTGCCCGACATCCGCTGGGACGGCAGCCGCCGCCGGGTGCGCTACCTGTGAGGGAGCCCGCGCGCGGCGCCCGCGCCCGGCATGAAGGTCGTCCTCCTCACGAACCCTGAATCGCCCGGGACGCGGCTCGTCCTGGAGACCTTCCGGGCACAGGGCCCGCCGTGTCCGTCCGCTGCGGCCCGGACGGGGTGACCGTGGCATCGCTCGCCGCGGCCATTTTGGGCAACGTGGCCTTCACGGCCCTCCGCTTCCTCGTGATCCTGGCGGCCGGCCTCGGGACCTCGGTGATCCTCGCGCGCGCGCTCGGCCCCGAGGACTTCGGCACCTACCGGCTGGCGATGGGTGTGATCTGGGGGCTCGAGGTCGTGGCCGTGCTCGCCTTCCCCAACGGGGTGACGAAGTTCACCGCCGAATTCTCCCCGCGCGGGGACGGTGGCCGCGACGCCGCGGTGCTGGGCTGCTTCCTGCGCTGGAGCACCCTGCTCTACGCGGCGGCGGCGGTGCCGCTGGCGGCCCTGGCCGGGACGATCGCGCGCTTCTACCGCAACGAGGCGCTGGCCCCGCTGCTCTGGCTGGGCGCGGCGGCCGTCCTGCCCGGGCTGTGGGCGGGGCTCCTGGCCGCCTCCATGCGCGGGCGGGAGCGGTTCCGCGAGCTGAACCTGCTGGCGGTCTGGCAGGCCGTGGCCGGCTTCGCCCTGACGGCCCTGGCCCTCGGCCTCGGAGCCCGTCTCCGGGGCCTCTTCCTCGCGATGCTCCTCCTGAACCTGCTGAACGCGGCGCTGGCCCTCGCCTGGACGCGCGCCCAGTGGGTCGGGCAGCCCCGCGCCACGCTCGACGCCGGCGACCGCGCGCGCCTGGGTCGGTACGCCCTGGTCGTGGGGCTGATCGCGCTCCTGGGCGCGGTGATCTGGGAGCGCTCCGAGATCTTCTTCCTGGGCCGCTACTCCCCCGCGGAGCAGGTGGGCTTCTACAGCCTCGCCTACACGCTGGCGCTGCACGTCCGGCGGACCCTGCCCACACCCGTGGGCGAGGTGCTCTTTCCCGTGTTCGCCCGCCTCCAGGGCCTCGGGGACGAGTGGGGGATCGCCAACGCCCTCGTGCACTCCACGCGGTACCTGGCCATGGTGGCCTGCCCGATGGCGCTAGGCGGGTTCCTCTTCGCGGAGCCGCTGGTGCGGCTCCTCTTCGGACGCGCCTACGAGCCGGCGGCTCCCGTCCTGGCCGTCCTGCTGGTGTCGGCCGCCGCAGTCTCCCTCTCGCACCCGGCCTCCGCGGTGCTCGTGAACCGGGAGCGGTATCGCTTCCTGGTGGGCTCCTTCGCGGCGCTGGCGGCGGCGAGCGTGGTCCTCGACCTGCTCCTCATCCCGGGGTGGGCTGCCCTCGGGGCCGCGGTCGCGAACACGGTGGTCCAGGTGGCGGCCGTGGCCGCGCAGATGGTCGCCGCCGCACGGCTGCTGCGCGTGCGGCTCCCGGTGGGCCACATCCTTCGCTGCCTGGCGGCGGCGGCGATCGCCCTGGCGCCGGCGCTCCTGGTGCGCGCCCGATCGACGGCCGGGGACGCCGTGGACCTGGCGCTCATGGCCGCCGTCGCGGGCCTCGCGTACCCGCTGTGCCTGCGAGCCATGGGCGCCTTCGTGGCCGAGGACGTCGCTCGCCTGAGGGCCATCGAGCCCATGCTCCCGGCTCCGGCCCGGTGGGTGCTGGTCCGCCTGGTGGGCGCGCCGGCCGCAGTGCGGGGAGGCTCCTAGGCGGTGGAGGCCGCCGAGCGGCTCAGGTACGAGCCCGATCACTGGGTGCGGGAAGCTGATCCGGAGCGGGCGCTGGCCCGGTACCTGGAGGCCTGCCGGCGACCCTTCAACCGCACGAAGAACGAGGTCATGGCGCGCCTGCTCCCGCGCGACCTGACCGGCAAGCTGGTGCTGGACTTCGGCGCCGGCGGCGGGTACTTCACGGTGCTCTGCGCGCGCCGCGGGGCGCGCGTGGTGGCGGTGGACGCCGAGCCGACCGCCCTGGCCACCGCCGCGCTCCACGCCGACCGCGAGGGCGTCGCCGGGCGCTGCCGGTTCGTCCAGGGAGAGCGCCTGCCCGACGCCTGCCGGACCTCGCGGTTCGACGTCATCCTCGCCAAGGACGTGCTCGAGCACGTGCCCGACGACGACGGCCTCCTGGCGGGGTTCGCGGCGTGCCAGGACGCCGGGACCCTGCTCCTGGTCAGCACGCAGAGCGCCCTGTCGCTGACGTTCCTGGTGGAGGGCGCCTACCACAGGCTCTGGCGCGGCGAGCGTGGCTGGTGCGGGTGGGATCCCACGCACCTCCGCTTCTACACGCCGCGCTCGCTCCACCGGAAGCTGCGCCGTGCCGGCTATGTCCCCCGTCGCCGGCACGGCTTCTACATCGTGCCGTACCGGATCCCCACGTACCTCCTCCTGTTCCGGCGGTGGGTGGAGATCCCGGCGCTCCGGCACGTGGACCTCCGGCTCGGCGGCGTCTTCCCCTTCAACCTCTTCGGCTGGGACGTGGCAGTCCTGGCCGAGCGGGCGTAGCCGGTGGGCCGGCCCGGCGGCGCCCCCCACGTGACCGTGGTCATGCCCGTGTACAACGCGGCGCCCTTCGTGGCGGCCGCCGTCGAGAGCGTCCTGGCGCAGACCTTCGGCGACTTCGAGCTGCTGGTGGTCGACGACGGCTCGACGGACGCTTCGGCCGAGGTGGTCCGGAGCTTCCGGGATCGCCGGCTGGTCCTCCTCAGCCGGCCGCACGCGGGGGTGGTGGCCGCGATGAACGCGGCGCTGGAGTCGGCGCGCGCGCCGATCATCGCGCGCGCCGACGCCGCCCACGTATGCGTGCCCGTCCGTCTGGGGCCGCAGGTGGAGTACCTGCGGGCGAAACCCCCCGCGGGGCTGGTGGGGGCGGCGGT
>JBBIOF010000310.1:0-3960 GCA_037443505.1 Candidatus Rokuibacteriota bacterium | reverse complement strand
GGCGTTCTTGTCCATCCTGTCCGGGTCGTCCTGCTTGCGGTAGATGGGGATGGCTCCGCAGGCCCCGAGGAAGCGCGCGACCAGCGGGTTCCGGAACAGCGCGGCGGTCGCCAGGTAGTGCACCTTCCGTCTGAGCACCCCGGCGACCAGCAGGAACGGGATGGTGGGGAGGCCCGGGACCAGGGCGAACCCGCCCAGGATGCCCGCCGCGGTGCCCAGCGCGCGCGGCCGCCCGATGAGCTGGCCGACCAGGTCGCGCGACAGGTCCGACTCCGCCGCGGCCCGGGTCACCACCATGCCGGACGCCGTGGAGACGATGAGCGCCGGCAGCTGGGTGACCAGGCCGTCGCCGATGGTGAGGATCGTGTAGGTCTCGAAGGCCCGGGCCAGGGGCAGCCCCTGCTGGAGGACGCCGATGAGCAGCCCGCCCACGATGTTGATGCCCGTGATGATGAGGCCGGCCACGGCGTCGCCGCGGACGAACTTCGAGGCGCCGTCCATGGAGCCGTAGAAGTCCGCCTCCCGGGCGATCATCTCCCGGCGCGCCCGGGCCTGCTGCTCGTTGATGAGCCCGGCGTTCAGCTCGGCGTCGATGGACATCTGCTTGCCGGGCATGGCGTCCAGGGTGAACCGGGCGGCCACCTCCGCGATGCGGCCCGCGCCCTTGGTGATCACCACGAACTGGATGACGACCAGGATGAGGAAGACCACGAAGCCCACCACGTAGTTGCCGCCCACCACGAACTGCCCGAAGGCGCCGATGACGGCACCGGCGGCCTGGGAGCCCTCGTGCCCGTGCAGCAGCACCAGCCGCGTGGAGGCCACGTTGAGCGCCAGGCGGTAGAGCGTGAGGACCAGGAGCAGGGAGGGGAAGACGGAGAACTCGATGGGCTTGAGGATGTACATGGCGACGAACAGCGTCAGCAGCGAGAGGCTGATGTTCGCCGTGAGCATGACGTCGAGCAGCGCCGCCGGCAGCGGCACGATCATCATGGCCAGGATGCCGACCACGGCCGCCGCCAGCGCGAGGTCGGTGGGGACCCGGGCGGCGCGGGCGCCGGCCACTAGCGGGCCCTCCGGTGGAGCGCCCACACGTAGGCCAGCACCTCGGCCACCGCGCGGTAGAGCCGGCCCGGGATCTCGCCGCCTACGGGCACGGCCTTGTAGAGAGCCTGGGCCAGGGGCCGGTGCTCCACCAGCGGCACGCCGGCGGCGCGGGCCGCGTCGCGGATGCGCTCGGCGATGAGGCGGGCGCCCTTGGCGACCACCCGCGGCGCCTTCATGGTGGCCGCGTCGTACTTGAGGGCGACGGCCAGGTGCGTGGGGTTGGTGACCACCACGTCGGCGGTGGGCACCGCCGCCATCATCCGGCGCATGGCGTACTGCCGGTGGAGACTGCGGAAGCGCGCCCGGACCTGCGGATCGCCCTCGGCCTGCCGCATCTCCTCCTTCACCTCGTCCCGCGTCATGCGGAGGCTGCGGCGGTGGGCCCAGCGCTGGTAGCCGTAGTCGGCGGCCGCGATGACGGCGTGGGCCAGTCCCAGGCGCCAGAGCAGGCTCAGGGCGAGCCCGCCGACGGCGCGGAGGCCGGCCATGGGGTCGAGGCCCGCGACGGTCATCAGGGTCGGCAGCTCCGGACGGACGGTGACCCAGGCGACGGCGCCCAGCAGCAGGAGCTTCACGGGCGCCTTGGCCAGCTCCAGGAGGGCCCGGCCGCCGAAGAGGGCCCGGAGGCCGCCCACCAGGTTGAGCTTGTTCCAGTTGGGCGTGAGCGGGTGCCCGGTGAGGACGAAGCCGACCTGCAGCAGGTTGGCGGCCACCACCAGGGCGGCGACGGTGAGGGCGATCGGCGCCGTGAGCGCGACCCACGTCCACAGCACGCGCGTCAGGAAGTGCTCGGCGTCGACCACGCTCCAGGCCGGGGCCCGGAGCTCGGCCAGCAGGGAGGGCACCACCGAGGTCAGCGAGCCCGCCCACGCGGGCCCCATCCAGGAGAGGAACCCGGCGGCGGCCAGGACGGTCATGGCCGGACCCACCTCGCCGGAGCGGGGGATCTGGCCCCGCTGGCGGGCCTCGGCCAGGCGCTTGCCTGTCGGCTGCTCCGTCCGCTCGCCGCGATCATCGGCCATGGCCGAGGCCTCGGAGCAGGGCGACCAGGACGTCGTCCAGCCGCTGGATCTCGCCGCCCATGATGCGGGCGGCCAGATCGAGGTTGAGCGTCATCATGACGAGCCCGAGCGCGATGAGGATGGGGAAGCCGACCGCCATCAGGTTGAGGGCCGGCACCGCGCGGGTCGCCAGCACGAGCACGAGGTTCGCCAGGAAGAGCACGCCCAGGGCCGGCGCCACCAGCGCGATGGCCGCGCCGAAGATGCGGCCGCCGAGCGGCACCAGCGCGGCGGCGGCCGACGGCAGGCTGGCGAGCGCGCCGGGCGGGACGACGCGGAAGCTCTCCACCACCGCGCCCACCAGGAGGTAGTGGCCGTCCAGCGCGAGGAAGAGCATCATCACCGTCCAGTCGAACAGGCGCGTCAGGGCCGTCGCCTGCTGGCCCTGGGCGGGGTCCAGGATGGAGGCGAGACCGAACCCCATCTGCATCGCCACCAGCTCCGAGGCGTAGGATGCCGCGGCCACCACCAGCCTGGCGGCGAAGCCCAGCGCCAGCCCGATGCCCAGCTCGCTCCCCGCCAGACCCCCCAGCGCCAGCAGGTCGCCGGCCACGGGCGGCGCGGCGGCGGCCAGGTCCGTCCAGACCAGGAAGAGCAGGGAGAAGGCCAGGCCGATGCGGACGGGAACGGGCACCATGGGCGCCTGGACCGGCGGCGCGAGCATCAGCAGGGCCGACAGCCGGATCATCGCCAGCATCCCCAGCTGCACGTGCTGGGGCTCGATCGTCCAGAAGGGGACCAGCGTCTTCATCCGGTGTACCGGGAGAGGCTCAGGATCAGGGCCTGGGTGAACTCGACCATGTACCGGAGCATCCAGGGGCCGAGCGCCACCAGCACCAGGATGGAGGCGGCGATCTTTGGCAGGAACGAGAGGGTCTGCTCCTGGATCTGGGTCACCGCCTGCAGGATCGAGGTGAGCAGCCCGGCCAGGGCCCCCGCGACCAGCACGGGCCCCACCAGGACCACGGTGGCCCAGAGCGCCTGGCGGGCGAGGTCGATGGCGGCCTCGGGCGTCATCTCACTGGTAGCTCGCGACGAGCGACCGCACCACCAGGTGCCAGCCGTCGGCGAGGACGAAGAGGAGGATCTTGAGCGGCAGCGAGATCATCACGGGCGGCAGCATCAGCATGCCCATCGACATCAGGATCGACGCCACCACCATGTCGATGACGAGGAAGGGGACGAACAGGACGAACGCCAGCTGGAAGGACGTGCGCAGCTCCGAGATCACGAAGGCCGGGACGAGGGCGTGCGCCGGAACGTCCTCGGGCCGGGCCGGGCGCCCCTGGCGGGCGAGCTCCACCATGAGCCCCAGGTCCCGCTCCCGCGTGTGCTTGAGGAGGAAGGTGCGGACCGGCGTCCAGCCCCGCTCGGCCGCCTGCCGGGGCCCGATCTGCCTGGCCAGGTAAGGACCGAGGGCGGTCCGGTGCACCTCCTGGCCCACGGGCGCCATGATGAACACCGTGAGGAACAGCGCGAGCCCCGTGATGATCTGGTTGGGTGGCATCTGGGGCACGCCGATCGCCTGCCGCAGGAAGGACAGCACGATCAGCACCCGCGTGAAGCAGGTCAGCATGATCACGATGGACGGTGCCAGCGTGAGCACCGTCAGCAGCGCGACGATCTCGAGGACGGACGTCACCTGCTCCGGCCCGGTGGCGCCGGTGAAGGTGAGCCCGGGCAGGCCGATCTGGGCGATCACCCGCGGCTCCCCCCGAGGCGCGCCTCGAGCCCGCGGAGCTGGCCGGGCATGGCGGCGGTGCGGGGCCCCGTCGCGGGGGCCGGGACATCG
>JBBIOF010000309.1:0-3976 GCA_037443505.1 Candidatus Rokuibacteriota bacterium | reverse complement strand
ACGTCGGCCGACAGCCACTTGCCGGCGATCTCGAACGAGGTGCGGGTGCGCGTGGAGGCCTCGTAGAAGAGGTTGACGATGGTCTTGCCGCGCAGGGCCGGCACCTTCTTGATCTCACGGGCCGCGATCTCCTCCAGCGACGCCGCCGTGTCGATGAGCAGGGTGATCTCGCCGGCGTCGAGATCACGGATCGTCAGGAGATCCTTCCGGGTCCAGCCCATGCTCAGGCCTCCTCCGGCTCTTCGATGACCACCCGGTCCTCGCCGTCGTGCTCGCGCAGGCGGACCGCGACGCTCTCCCGCCGCGAGGTGGGCAGGTTCTTGCCCACGAAGTCCGGCCGGATGGGCAGCTCGCGGTGGCCCCGGTCCACCAGGACCGCCAGCTGGATGGCCCGCGGGCGCCCCAGGTCGATCAGGGCGTCCAGCGCCGCGCGGATCGTCCGGCCCGTGAACAGGACGTCGTCCACCAGGACCACCGTCCGGTCCTTGATGGAGAAGGGGATGTCGGTGCCGCGGACCACCGGGGCGCCCCGCATGTCCAGGTCGTCGCGGTAGAGGGTGATGTCGAGGGTGCCGACCGGGATGGTGGCGCCGTCGATGCGGGCGATCTTGGCCGCCAGGCGCTGGGCCAGGGTCACGCCCCGCGTGCGGAGGCCGACGAACGTCAGGGCGGCGCTGCCCGCGTTGCGCTCCAGGATCTCGTGGGCGATGCGGGTCAGCGCCCGGTCCAGCGCGGCCTCGTCGAGGACCTGCGCCTTCTCGCGGAACCGGGACGGTGGGGCTGCCATCACTGCTCCTTGCGAGCCTCGCCGGGCCCGCTTAAAGGAGTTCACGTCAATCGAACGACCTCCTGCACTCTACACACGGGGTCGCCCCGCTGTCAACCGCGGGCCCCCACGGATGGTGGGTTGCGGGCCGCTCAGGCGGCCGTCAGCAGGGCCAGCAGCTCGTCCAGGTTGACGGGCTTGGTGAGGTGCGCGTCGAAGCCGGCCTCGAGCGCCCGGTGGTGGTCCTCGGCGCGGCCGTACCCGGTCAGGGCAATGAGGCGGGTGGGGCGCAGGTCCGGGCGCTGCCGGATGCGCCGGGCGACCTCCAGGCCGTCGATGTCGGGGAGCCCGATGTCGCAGAGCACCACCGCCGGCCGCAGCGCCTCGGCCGCCGCGATGCCGGCCTCGCCGGCCTCCGCGGTCTCCACCCGCGCGCCCTCCAGCTCCAGCATGAACTTCAGCACGTCGCGGGTGTCCGCGTTGTCCTCGATCACCAGGATGGAGCGGCGGTCGAGGCGACGCGTGGCGGCCGTGCCCCGCCGCGCCGGGCGGGTCTCCAGCCGCACCAGCGGCAGGCGCACCCGGAAGCGCGCGCCCCGGCCGGGACCCTCGGAGAACGCCTCCACCGACCCGCCGTGCAGCTCGGTGAGTCGCCGGACCAGGTCGAGGCCGATCCCCAGCCCCCCTTGGGGCGGGAGCGGCCCTGCCGGAAGGCGTCGAAGATGACCGGGAGGTCCTCGGCGGCGATGCCCTCGCCGGTGTCCTCCACCTCCAGCAGCGCCTCGGCGTCGCGCGTGGCGAGGCGGACCGCCACGCGCCCGCCGGAGGGGGTGAACTTCACGGCGTTGGAGATGAGGTTGGTGGCGATCTGCTGCACCCGGCTGCCGTCACCCCACATGTAGACGGGCTCCAGGGGGAGCGCCAGCACGAAGCGCAGGCGCTTGAGCGCGGCGGTCTCCTCGAAGGGCTCCGCGGCCGCCCGCACCTGCTCGCGGAGGTCGAAGGTCTCGTACCGGAGGGCGAGCTTGCGGTGGACGATCCGCGACAGGTCCAGCAGGTCGTCCACCAGGCGGACCTGCTGGCGGATGTTGCGGCGGATCGCCTCCATCGCGCGGGCGGTCACTGGGCTGGAGCGGGGCGCGCAGCTCGTGCGACAGGGCGGCGATGAACTGGTCCTTGAGCTGGCTCGCCTCCTCCGCGCGCGCCCGGGCGGCCTCGAGGTCCTCGCGGGCCTGGACCTCGTCGGTGACATCCTTCATGGTCACCAGCGCGGCGTAGACGTCGCCCTCGCCGCGGCGCAGAGGGTGTGCGCCGGCGAGCACCCGCCGCCGCCCGCCCTCCGGGCCGGCGAGCTCGAACGTCACGCCGGCCAGGGTCTCGCCGCGCAGCGCGCGGGACGACGGGAACCGCTCCGCCGGCACCGGCGTCCCGTCGGCCTCCCGCAGGTCCAGCCGGCAGGCACGCTCCGCCAGCGGCACGCCGGCCCGGAGCCCCAGCAGGCGCTCGCCGACGGCGTTGGCGAAGAGCAGCGTGCCGTCGCGGCCCACCACGAACACGCCCTCGCTCACCAGGTTGACGATGGCCTCGAGCCGGGCCGCGTGGTCGGCCAGCTCGTTCCTGAGGCGGACCGGCTCGGTGACGTCGTGGAGCACCGAGACCGTGCCCAGCAGGCGGCTGCCCTCGCGAAGCGGCACCGTGTTCATCACGTACGATCGGCGCTCGCGCCCGCCGGTCTCGACGAGCAGGTTCGCCCCCACCACCGGCTCGCCCGTGGCCAGCACGCGGGAGACGGGGTACTCGGCCTCCTTCAGGGGGCTGCTGTCGGGACGGAAGAGTCTGAGCCGGGCGAGGCGCTCGCGGAGCGGCAGCCCGATCAACTTGTCCCACCCGAAGCGCTCGGCGCCGGCGGGGTTGGTGAACACCACCACGCCGGCGGCATCGGTGACCTTCACCGGCTCCGCCAGGGCGTCGAGAAGGAGCGTGAGCGGGATGCCGTGGAGGATCTGTTCCATGGGAACGCGTGGGGCGGCCCGGGTCCGGTCATCCGGGTCCGGTCAGAGGATACCACGGCCCTCCCGCCAGCGCGCGCGGACGCGCCGCTCGCTCTCCACCGTGACCCGCCCGCCCCGGACCACCAGCGGGCGGTGGGGCAGCGCGGCGACGACGTCCTCGACGCGCTCGCACTCCCAGAGCACCAGGTCGGCGGCACACCCGGGCTCGAGGCCGTAGTCGGGCAGGCGCAGGATCCGCGCGGGGTGGACGGTGATGGCCTCGACGAGGAGGCGGAGCTGCTCGGGCGTCCCCATGTGGGCGGCGACCGCCGCCAGGAAGGCCATGTGCGCGAGGTCGGCGGTGCCCACGGTGGTGAACGGATTGCGCACGTTGTTGGTCGCCAGGGCGACCGGTACCCCGGCGGCCAGGAGCCTGCGGATGGGCGTGAGGCCGCGGCGTGGGTTGACCGGGTCGCGCCGCCCCGTCAGGTAGAGGTCGGTGGCCGGCAGGCTGATGACGCCGATGCCCGCCTCCACGATCCCGCGGATGATGTCGTCCTGCTCGAGCGGCGGCAGGGCCGCCAGCTCCGTGAGGTGGCCCACGGCCACTCGGCCCCGCCAGCCGTCCCGCAGCGTCCGCTCCACGATCTGGCGGACGTGCAGGTGCCGCGGCTCGTCGGCGAAGTCCGCGTGGAAGTCCACGTCCACGCCGAACGCCAGGGCCAGGCGGAAGACGGCGTCGATGTGCGCGGCCGCGTCCGTGTCGTTGTACGGGCAGCCCCCCACCACGTCCGCGCCCATCTCGAGCGCCCGGCGCAGCAGGGCCTCGGTGCCCGGAGCCTGGAGGATGCCCTCCTGGGCGAAGGCGCAGACCTGGAGGTGGAGCGCGGGAGCGTACTCCCGGCGGAGGGGCAGCACCGCCTCCATGCCGGCCAGGCCGACGATGGGATCGACCTCCACGTGCGTGCGCATGGCCGTGGTGCCGGCGGCGACGGCCAGGTCGAGCACGCGCCGGGCCCGGTCCCGGATGTCCTCCACCGTGAACCGCCGCTTGGCCTCGCCCGTCAGGCGGATGGCGTCCTCCACCGTGTCGGCGCCGCCCGTCACCCGTGCGGTGAGCATGGCCTTGTCCAGGTGGATGTGGGCCTCCACGAGCCCCGGCGTCACCAGGCGGCCCCGCGCGTCCACGGCCTCGGCCGCCGGCGGCACCGGCCCGCCC
>JBBIOF010000308.1:0-3979 GCA_037443505.1 Candidatus Rokuibacteriota bacterium | reverse complement strand
ACCGGGTGGTGCGCGCTGCCGCGCGCGACCGCGCGCTCTGCCGCCTCCTGGCCCGCATCGCGCTGGGCGAGGAGACGCTGCGCCGCCGCCGGCTGGAGCTGGCCTGGAGGTTCGGCCTCGCGCTCCTGCGCGACCGTCTGGTCCCCGGCCGCCCCGGGGCCTGAGCGCTTCGCGCCCGCCGTCAGCCCAGGAAGGCGGAGACTTCCCGCACGAACTCGGCGGGTCGCTCGATGGGTGGGCAGTGCGCGCAGTCGGCGATCTCCACCAGCCGGGAGCCCCCGATGCCCGCCTGCAGCTCGCGCGCCAGCGCGGGTGGCGTGGTCACGTCCTGGGCCCCCACCACGATGAGGGTGGGGTGGCGGATCCGGCCCAGCACCGGACGCAGGTCGAGGTCGGCGAGCGCCCGGCACGCGACGGCGAACCACTCGGGCCGGGCGCGCAGCAGCACCTCGGTGCGCGCGGCGATCACGTCGGGGTGGGCGGCGATGAAGGCCTCCGTGAACATCCGGCGGAGGGCGACCTCCACCACAGCCGCCATGCCCTCCCGCAGCGCCCGCTCCGCCATGCCGCGCAGCGGTGCGCGCGCCGGCTCCGGGAAGGCCGCCGCCGTGTCCACCAGCACCAGGCGGTCGAAGAGGCGGCCGTGGCGCGCGGCCAGCGCGATGCCCACGAAGCCGCCGAAGGACATGGCCAGGAGGTCGGTGTCCGCGGGCTGGAGCCCGAGGGCGGGGAAGAGCAGGGCCATGCGGTCGGCGTAGTCCTCGATGGCGGGGCCGGCCGGGCTCGAGGCGCCGAAGCCCGGGAGGTTCACCAGCGTGAGCCGGCGGTGGCCGGCGAGGGCCGGGACCACGGCGTCGAAGGCCGTCCGGTCGGTGAGGAGCGAGTGGAACAGCACCAGATCGCGCCCGCGGCCCACCTGCAGCACGTCGAACTCCGCGCCGTCCGCCTTCACGATCGCCATCAGGACCCTCCGAAGCTCAGTGCACGCCCAGGTGCTGGGCCAGGAATGCCTCGTCGTCCACGATGGCGGACGGGGCGCCCTCGTAGACGACGCGGCCGCCGTTGAGGATCACCACGTCGTCGCTGATGCCCAGGGCCAGCCGGGTGTTCTGCTCCACCAGCACGATGGAGAAGCCCTCGTCCTTCAGGCGCAGCAGCACGCGGCGGACCTCGGCCACCACGGGGGGCGCCAGCCCCTCGGACGGCTCGTCCAGCAGCAGCACGCGGGGGTTGGTCATGAGCGCCCGGCCGATGGCCAGCATCTGCTGCTCGCCGCCGGAGAGCGTGCCCGCCAGCTGCCGCGCCCGCTCGCGCAGCCGCGGGAACACGTCCAGCACGCGGTCGAGCGTCCAGCGCGCGGGCCCGCCGTCGGGTCCGCGCCGCGCCACCACCGTGAGGTTCTCGGCGACGGTGAGGCTGGGGAAGACCCGGCGGCCCTGGGGCACGAGCCCCACGCCCTTCCGGGCGATGGCCTCGGGGCCGAGGCGCGCGATGGGCTCGCCGAAGACGCGGATCTCGCCGGCCCGGGGCGGGGTGAACCCGACGATGGTGCGGATGGTGGTGGTCTTGCCGGCGCCGTTGCGGCCCAGCAGCCCCAGGAGCCGGCCCGGCCTGAGCTGGAACGACACGCCGTGCAGCACGTGGGCGTCGCCGTAGTAGGTGTGGACGTCCTGGAGGACCAGCGCCTCAGCCGCCAAGGTAGATCTCCCTGACGCGCGGGTTGGCGACGATCTCGCCGCGCGTGCCCTCCACGATCACCTGACCGTAGTGGAGCACCGTGATCCGCTCGGCGAAGGACAGCGCCACGTCCATGTCGTGCTCGATCATGAGCACGGTCACCTCGCGGGGAATGGCCGCCAGGACGGCCTGCATGTCGCGCCGCTCCTCGCGGCTCAGGCCGGCGAACGGCTCGTCCAGTAGCAGCAGCCGGGGGGCCTGGGCCAGCGCCATGGCGATCTCCAGGCGCCGCTGGTCGCCGTAGGGCAGCTCCAGGACGGGGCGGTCGGCCCGGCCGGCGAGGCCGACCCGCCCCAGCACGTCGCGCGCCCGCTCCCAGAACCCGGCGTGCGCCCGGAGCGCCGTCACGGGGTCCCACCGGCGCGGCGAGACGCCCAGCAGGGCCAGCACCACGTTCTGGGCCAGGGTGTTGCGGGGGAAGAGCGTGATGATCTGGTAGGTACGGCCCACCCCCAGGTGGGCGCAGCGCTCGGGCCGGCCGCCGGCCACCTCGCGGCCGAAGACGCGGATGCTGCCGGCGTCGGGCTCGAGCTCGCCCGTGATCAGGTTGAAGAGCGTGGTCTTGCCGGCGCCGTTGGGTCCCAGCAGGAGCCGGCGCTCGCCCTCGGCCACCGCGAGGGTGACCCCGTTGATGGCCGGCAGCCCGCCGAAAACCTTCCTCAGGCCGACGATCTCGAGCGCGTTCGCCATGCGCGGGCCACGCCCGGGACCACGCCCTCGGGCATGAAGACGACGATGAGGACGAAGACGGCGCCCAGCAGCATCACCCAGCGGGTGACGTAGGCGCTCACCACGGTCTTGAGGACGACCACCGTGGCGGCGCCGACCACGGGCCCCAGCAGGGTGCCGGCGCCGCCCGCGATGACCATGAGCAGCACCTCGGCCGAGCTGGTCAGGGCCAGCACGCCGGGAGCCACGAACTGGTTGTAGTAGGCGAAGAGCAGCCCGGCCACGCCGCCGCCCGCACCGGCCAGCACGAAGGTGATCCAGCGGACCAGCCACACGTTGTGGCCCAGGGCCCGCATGCGCCGGGGCTGGTCCCGGCTGCCCTCGACCGCGGCCCCCAGGGGCGAGCGCACGTAGAGGGCAACGACCCCGAAGACCAGCGCGGCCACCGCCAGCGTGAAGTAGTAGAACGCGCCCGGCGAGGCGAGATCGAGCCCCAGCGGCCGCGGCCGCGTGAGCCCGGTGAGGCCGTTGTCGCCGCCGGTGAGCGACACCCAGCGGTAGGCGACGCCCCACAGGATCTGCCCCAGCGCGAGGGTGATCATCAGGAAGCCGAGGCCGGTGCCGCGGAGGGCCAGCACGCCGAAGAAGGCGGCCGCCAGCGTGCTGAGCGCCAGCGCCAGCAGCGCCGCGGGCAGGTGGCCGAGGCCGCCGCGCGTCGTGAGCCAGGTCACCGCGTAGGCGGCCAGGCCCAGGTACGCCGCGTGCCCCAGCGAGGTGAGCCCGGCGTGGCCGACCAGCAGGTTCAGGCTCAGCGCGAAGACGGCCGCGATGAGGACCTGGCTGGCCACGTTCACGTAGTACGGGGCCGGGATCAGCGGCACCGCCAGGAGTGCCGCGCCGGCGGCGAGGGCGGAAAGCCTCACGCCGGGCGCGCCCCGAAGAGCCCGCGCGGCCGGAGCACGAGGACCAGGACCATGGGCAGGAACAGGATCACGTAGGCGAGGTCGGGCAGCAGGGCCTGGCCGAAGGTGTACACGAAGCCGATGACGAAGCTGCCCGCGAAGGCCCCGGGCAGGCTGCCGATGCCGCCCAGGATGACCACCACCAGCGCCAGCGGCAGCATGTCCGTGTCGAGGCCGGGGTAGACGGAGAGGATGGGCCCGCCCAGCACGCCGCCCATCCCGGCCAGCGCCGCGCCCAGGCA
Source organism: Candidatus Rokuibacteriota bacterium (assembly GCA_037443505.1). GTDB lineage: Bacteria > Methylomirabilota > Methylomirabilia > Rokubacteriales > CSP1-6 > JBBIOF01. Next base: position 369 of record JBBIOF010000308.1, on the reverse strand, counting down.
GAAGACGGCGGTGAACAGCCGCGACACGGGCAGCCCCATGCCGCTGGCCATCTCCATGTCGTCCACGCCGGCGCGGATCATGGCGCCCACGCGCGTGCGCTCCAGGCCGAGCCAGAGCCCCAGGGCCACCACCAGCGAGATGGCTACCACCACCAGGCGGTAGAAGGGGAAGGCGTAGGCGCCCACTCGCACGGCGCCGCCCAGCGCCGGCGGCAGCGGCAGCTGCATGGGGTCGCCGCCCCAGAGCCAGAGGCAGCCGTCGGCCACGATGAAGGCCAGACCCAGCGTGACCAGGACCTGCGCGAGCGCGCGCTGCGCCGGCGCCCGCGGGGCCAGGCGGCGCAGGAGCAGGCGCTCCACCAGGCCGCC
>JBBIOF010000307.1:0-3983 GCA_037443505.1 Candidatus Rokuibacteriota bacterium | reverse complement strand
GGCGCCGGCGGCCGCGGCCGCCCCCACGGTGTCCAGCCCCACGTCGCCGAGGCTCGAGCCCCGGCTCGGGTAGAGCGACTGGTGCGCCTCGTCGAGCCCTGCCCAGGCGGCACTGATGGCCACGGCTGCCCAGGCCGCCGCCCGGGGCGACCACCTGCCGCCCCGCGCGAGGGCGCGGAACCACAGCGCCGCCAGCACCGCGTACTCCACCACGTGGGCTCCCTTGCGGAGGAGCGCGTGGAGCGCCTCGATCTGGAGCGGGGAGGCGGCCGGCCAGGCCCAGCGGAGCAGGGGACCCAGGACCCGCCCGGTCTCGGCGCCGCTGCCCAGGTCGGACGAGAGCACGAGGATGACGCCCATCCAGGCCACCGGCGGCACCCAGGAACGGGAGCCCATCGCCCTCCCATGATACAGGCCCGGAAGAGGCGTGATAGAGTTGGCGCGATGCTCGGCGAGATCCTCGACGATCTCTTGACGTCGCCGTCGACCGGGCCGTGCATCAGCGCCGTCCGCCAGTTCCCCGCGCGCCCTCCCGTCCTCGTGCCGTTCCCGGCGTCGCTCGACGCGCGACTGGCGGAGGCCCTCCGCGCCCGCGGGATCGCCCAGCTCTACTCGCACCAGGCCCGCGCGTGGGAGCTGGTGGACAAGGGGCACTCCATCGTCGTCGTCACCCCCACCGCCTCCGGCAAGACGCTCTGCTACAACCTGCCGGTGCTCCAGGCACTGCTGGGCCAGCCGGACGCCCGCGCCCTCTACCTCTTCCCCACGAAGGCGCTGGCCCAGGACCAGCTGGCCGAGCTGGAGGAGCTGGCCCGCAGCCTGCCCGAGCTCCGCATGTTCACCTACGACGGCGACACCCCTCAGGACGCGCGGCGCGCCGTCCGGGCCCGGGCCAACGTGGTGCTCACCAACCCCGACATGCTCCACTCGGGGATCCTGCCCCACCACACCAGGTGGGCCGTGCTGTTCCAGAACCTCCGCTACGTCGTCATCGACGAGCTGCACGCCTACCGCGGCGTCTTCGGCAGCCACGTCGCCAACGTGGTCCGCCGCCTCCGCCGGCTGTGCCGCCACTACGGCTCGGCCCCCCAGTTCCTCATGGCCTCGGCCACCATCGCCAACCCCCGGGAGCTGGCGGAGCGGATCACCGGGGAGCCGGTGGAGGAGGTGGCCGAGAGCGGGGCGCCGTCGGGCGAGAAGGTCTTCCTCTGCTACAACCCGCCGGTGGTGAACCCCGAGCTCGGCATCCGCGCGCCCTACCTGGGCGAGGCGGCGAAGCTCGCCGTCCGGTTCCTCAAGGAGCGCATCCCCACCATCGTCTTCGCCCAGAGCCGGCTGGCGACGGAGGTGCTGCTGGGCGCCATCAAGACCGGGGTGGCCGATCGCACGGGCGACGCGGGGATCGTGCGCGGTTACCGGGGCGGCTACCTGCCCACCCGGCGGCGGGCCGTGGAGCAGGGGCTCAGGGCCGGCGAGGTGCTGGGCGTGGTCTCCACGAACGCCCTGGAGCTGGGGGTGGACATCGGGCACCTCGACGTCGCGGTGCTGGCCGGCTACCCCGGCACCATCGCCTCGCTGTGGCAGCAGGCGGGCCGGGCGGGCCGGCGCTCGGGCGGCTCGGCCGCGATCCTGGTGGCCACCAGCGCCCCGCTCGACCAGTTCATGATGGCCCACCCGGACTACCTCTTCGGCAGTGCGCCCGAGCACGCACGCGTGAACCCGGACAACCCCTTCATCCTGGTGAACCACCTCAAGTGCGCGGCGTTCGAGCTGCCCTTCGGCGCCGACGAGCGCTTCGGCGAGGTGGATGTGCGCGCCCACCTGGCGGCCCTGGAGGACGAAGGCCTGCTCCACCGGGCCGGGGGGCGCTGGCACTGGGCCTCCGAGACGTACCCGGCCGACCACATCTCGCTCCGCACCGTCACCACGGACAACTTCCTGGTGATCGACACCACGGCCCGCGACGACCGGCAGGTGAGGCGGCGCCAGATCATCGCCGAGGTGGACTGGGGCAGCGCCTTCGCCACCATCTACCCCAAGGCGATCTACCTGGTGGAGAGCGAGCCCTACGAGGTGCAGGAGCTGCACTGGCGGGAGGACGAGGAGAAGGTCGCCTACGTCAAGCGGGTGAACGTCGACTACTTCACCGACGCCATCAGCGCCAGGGGAGTCTGGATCCTCCGGCGCCTGGCCGACCGCGCCGAGGGCCCCTGGGTCGCGGAGCAGGGCGAGGTGCTGGTGGCCGAGAAGGTGGTGGGGTTCAAGAAGATCAAGACGGGCACGCTGGAGAACGTGGGCTCCGGCGAGGTGGAGCTGCCGCAGCAGGAGATGCAGACGACGGCCGCGTGGCTCACCCTGCCGCCCGAGGTGCTGGACCGGGTGAGCCCCTCCCGCGAGGAGCTCGTCGACGGGCTGCGGGCCGTCACCTACCTGCTCCACCACCTGGCGCCCATCTTCCTCCTGTGCGACATCCGCGACCTCGGCGCCTGGCTGGGCGACACCACGCCGGCCGAGACCGGGGCGGTGGCCACCCGCGAGTCCACCCGCAGGCGCCTGCTGGAGGCGGAGCGCTTCAACCCGACCATCTACCTCTATGACGCGCACGCCGGCGGCATCGGGCTGGCGGAGCGCCTGTTCGACATCCTGCCGCTCCTGCTCCGGCGCGGGCTCGAGACGCTCGAGGCGTGCGCGTGCCGCTGGGGCTGCCCCTCGTGCGTGGGCCCGGTGAACGAGGTGGGGCGGCGGGCGAAGACGACGGCCGCCGCGCTCCTCCGTGAGCTCACCCGCTGACGCGAGGTCATGGGGGGCTCGGGGCGCCCCCCATGCCCCCCGGGGCGTGGAGCGCCCCGGGGCGGCCGGGGCGCCTGCCGGCAGCGACACGAGCGCACAGGCCTCCACCCGCCGATCCACGCTCGACGAGCTGCGCCGGGTCATCCGGCGCATCGAGGCGGCGCGCCCCTTCCGCGCGGCGCCCGCCCCCGTCGAGGAGGTGGTGGGCGGCGCGCTGGAGGAGACGACCGAGGGACCGCTCCTGGTGGTCCGGCGCGAGTTCCCGCTCTGGCACCGCCACGGCCGCCTGGCGCTCGGAGACGCCGCGCGGGCGGTGGCTCCCGTCTTCCACGTCATCGCCCGCGACGGCGAGGCGCCGGCCGACGCCGGCCGCCTGCTGTTCCTCGACACCGAGACGACGGGGCTGGCCGGGGGCACCGGGACCTACGCCTTCCTGGTGGGCGCCGGCTGGGTGGAGGGCGACCGCTTCGTGGTGGCCCAGTACTTCATGCGCGACCTGGACGAGGAGCCCGCGCTCCTGGCCGCCGTGGCGCCCCTGCTGGAGCGGGCGAGCGGGCTGGTGACCTTCAACGGCAGCGGGTTCGACGTGCCCCTGCTCGAGACGCGGTTTGTCCTGGCCCGGCGCCGCTGGCCCCCGGTGCCCGGGCACCTGGACCTGCTCCGGCCGGCCCGGCGGGTCTGGGCCTCGCGCTTCGACGACTGCCGCCTGCCCACCCTGGAGCGGGAGGTGCTGGGGCTCGAGCGCGAGGGCGACGTGCCGGGGGCGCTGATCCCGTCGCTCTACTTCGACTTCCTCCGGTTCCGCCGGACGGCGCCGCTGGCGCGCGTCTTCGAGCACAACCGCCACGACGTGCTGTCGCTGGCGACGCTGCTGGGCTGGTTCGCCAGGGTGCTGGAGGGCGATCCCGACCTCGCCCTGGACCCCGCCGACCTGGCGGGTCTCGGCCGGCTCTGGGAGCGCATCGACCCCGAGCGGAGCGTCGAGTGCTACCGGGCCTCGCTCGCGGCCGGCCTCGAGGGCCCTGCGGCCCACCGGGTGCGCCTCCGGCTGGCCCTCTGGGAGAAGCGCCGGGCCCGGTGGGACGCTGCCTGCTCGCTCTGGGAGGCGGCCACGGCCGCCGGGCGCTTCGACCTGGAGCCGTGGGAGGAGCTGGCCAAGTACCACGAGCACCGGCGCCGGGACTTCGCGGCGA
>JBBIOF010000306.1:0-3996 GCA_037443505.1 Candidatus Rokuibacteriota bacterium | reverse complement strand
CGGGGCTCCGCCCGCCAGCATCGCCGGCAGGCAGCGTCGCGCGTCCAGGAACTCCCGGGCGAGCGCCCGCGCCGCCCGGGCGTGACGGGCCCAGTCCCGGTCGATCTCCGCCACCCCCTCCACCGCCTCCTCGAGGTCACGGAAGACGAGGAGGCCCGCGCCCGCCGGCAGCCGCCGGCCGACGCCGGTGTCCTCCATGAGGACGGGCCGGCCGGCGGTCAGGTAGCCGGCGCTCCGGTCGCTGAACCATCCCGTCCGGGGGTCGCGGTGGATGGGCTTCGGGCAGCCCAGCTCCGCCCGCGAGCGCGCGACGTACCGGCGGTAGCGGGCGGGCGACCGGGCCACGCGGTGCGGATCGACCACGCGCCAGCCGTGGGCCGCGAGCGCCTCCCGGTCGTTCTCGGGGTCGCGGGCGCCGATGTTCGCGGCCAGCTCGAATGCCCGCCCCGCCCGCCGCGGCAGCTCCAGGTAGCGGAGGTAGGCCTCGCGCTTCGACACGCTCAGCAGCCGGTCACCCAGGCGCAGGTGCTCCCACGTCCACTGCGTCACCGACGTGAACGGCGCTGCGGGGCCGGGATCGGGCGCCACCGCCTCCCAGAACGCCAGGTGGACGGGAGGCAGGAACGAGCGCCACGTCCGTCCGAGGGCCGGGACGCCGCACTCGCCGTCGGGCAGCCCGGTGCCCACCGTGAGGAGCTCCTCGTGGTGCTCGATCCCCAGATTCCACTCGAGCGCCGAGACCTGCAGGTGACCCGGATCGACGTCCACCAGGACGCGGTGGCGGAAGGGGGCCAGGAGCGAGGGCGGCAGCGAGCAGGCGAAGTTCCACACCAGGTCCGCGCTCCTCGCCACCTCCTCGAGCCGGAGGCGGCTCGGGCCCCGCACCGTCGCCGTCCGCAGGGTGGGCGCCTCCGCCTCGCGCGGGCAGACGAGCAGCGCCGCGCGCCGGTCGAGGCCGTACCGGGCCATGCGCCGGAAGAAGGCGCGGACCAGGCACTCGTCCCACCCGGGGTCGCCGCTCGACCGCAGCAGCTCGATCCACCAGGCGTCGTGGCCCAGCGACCGGAGCCCCAGCAGGTACTGGAGGAACGCCGTCCAGTGCCCGCCGCCCTCCGGGTAGCCGGCCAGGAAGCCGCCCGCCAGGACGATCCTGAGCGGCACCGCCGTCAGCCTCCCTCTCCCTCGCGGAGGTCGTAGACGACCAGGCGCTCGCTCTGCCTGAGGCAGGGGCGCGTCGACCGGAGGTGGCGGGAGAACGCCGCGTAGTGCTGGAGCCACCAGAGCGCCGGCCGGGCGAACGCCACCGCGCTCGCCCCGGCCCGCCGGAGGCGCTCGAGCTCGCGGATGGCCGTGTCGTCGTCGGGCGGCGGGCCCCAGTAGCGGCCCTCGCGCTCGAGGAAGGGCAGCGCCGTCCGTCCCCCGGCCACCAGGACCCCGAACTCGTCCTGATCGACCAGGACGAACGTCGCCGCCGGCGGGAGCAGCCCGGCGAGGTCCGCCGCGATGACCCGCGCGTCCTCGACCCAGCGATGCATCCAGTCGATGGCCTCCAGGTAGCGGCGCGGGTGGACCAGCGGCAGGGGGGACGGGCCGCAGGCGACCGCCTCCCGCGCGAGGGCCGGCCGACGGGCGACGCGGGCGCGCTCCCCGAACAGCACCAGGTTCTGCGCGTAGCAGTACTCGACGTCGGGGTTCCCCCAGACGCGCCGCCGGAGGCAGTCGACGGCCACGTAGCCGCGGCGGCGGAAGCGCTCGGCCCAGTACTCGGGCCACTGCTCGTTGACGTGGTGCACGCCTCCCTGGTAGGGGATGGCGGCCGAGAACAGGACGAAGGGGGCGAGGCCCACCAGGGTATCCACGAACGCGTCCGCGCACGCGGCGGGCAGGTGCTCGGCCACCTCGAGGGAGATGGCGAGGTCGAACGCGCGCGGCAGCCGGAGCGGCGCCGTCAGGTCAGCCTCGTGGAAGCGCTCGGGCGGGATCTCCAGGCCGCCCCGGTCCACCCACGGACCGTCCACGCCCAGGACGTTATCCACCCCGTGCTCGCGGAACACGGCCAGCCAGGTCCCGGTGCCGCAGCCCACGTCGACCAGGGACCTCGGCCGGAGGAGGTCCAGCACGAGGGGCACGATCGCCCGCGCCGACCGCCGCGCCCCCTCGCGGATGTCGTCGTAGAACCCCGGCGTGTACCCGTTCACGGCATCGTCGTCCGCCGCTCGCGGGCGCACAGCAGCGACCGGAGCTGGCCGCCGATGGCGTCCAGGGAGAAGGCGCTCTCCGCGCGGCGTCTGGCCCGCCGGCCCACCTCGCGGCACCAGGCCGGGTCGTCCAGGGCGCGGCCCAGCGCCCGGGCCAGGGCGTGCGGGTCGTCGCGCGGGACGACCACACCCCCCGACGCCTCGCCCCCGTCCAGGATGTCGGGGACGCCGGGCGCGTCCGTGGCGACCACCGGCAGGCCGCACGCCATCGCCTCCACCGGCGCCACCGGGAAACCCTCGTGGCGCGAGGGGAAGACGTAGACGTCCGCCGCGGAGAGGTAGCGCCGCAGCACCGCGCGGTCGTGGACGAACCGGTCGATCCAGGTGAGGCCGGACGGCGGCCGGGCCCTGACCAGCGCCCGCAGCGCCCCGGCACCGCGGTCGGAGCCCACCTGCCCGAGCCGCACGTCCCGCCCCCGGCGCTCCTCCGCGACGCGTGCCCATGCCTCGAGGAGGACGTCCAGGCCCTCCTGGGCGATGTCCACGCGGCCGTGCCAGACCGCGACCCGCGCGCCCGCCGGGATGCCGGCGGCCGCCCGGGGTTCCCCCCGGGGGGCCGGGGTCCACGTGTGGGGGTCGCCGGGGGTGGAGATGGGCGCGATCCGCCCGGCGGGTACCCCGTAGCGCGACCGGACGCGCTCGGCCTCGCTCCGGGTCCCGATGACGAGCCCCGCGCTGGCGCGCAGCGCGAGGGGGCGGAGGCAGTCCTCGAGGCGGGTGGCGTGGGTCACCCCACCCTGGAACGTCCCGAACACCGGCAGGCGGAGCCAGCGTCCCAGGGCCACGGCCACGTCGAACCTCGGGTGCTCGTAGTCCTGGCACAGGACCGCCACGCAGCGGTCCCCGGCGATGCCGCGGGCGAGCCGCCACACCGGGGTCGAGAGGTAGGGGGTCAGCTCCCTGAGCGCCGCCAGGGCCGCCCGGCGGAGGCCGCGCGCCTCGCCCGCCGCCTCCTCCAGGGTCGCGGCGTAGGGGTTCGGGATCCGGCGCCGCCCCGCGCGGTACCCCCGCGGGGAGGGGAGCACGCACACGGTGCCGCCGCTCGGCTCGTGGACGAAGCGCACCGTGGCGTCCACGCGCGCCGAGACGCAGTACCAGACCGCGTGCACGCCCGCGCGCCGGAGCGCCTCGATGTACCCGAAGATCCAGCTTCCCACGAGGCTCGACCGGAGCGCCTCCAGGGAGACGCCGATCCCGTCGAGCCAGTCCTCGACCAGGTGGGTCCAGTCAAGGATGGCCACGACGGGCCCCCGGCCGGTGCCCTCCGGCACGGCCTCACGCGCCATTCGCCGCCCGGCCCGCCGCGCCGGCAGGGTGCAGCGCCGCCTCGAGGAGATCGGGGATGACCCGCCGGGCGTCGAAGTGCTCCGCGACGACCTCGCGGGCCGCCCGGCAGTGGAACCCGTAGCGACGGTCGATCTCCTCGAGCCCGGCGACCGCCTCGTCGGGGGAGCGGAAGGCGATCAGCCCGGCCCCGGACGGGATGCGCTCCGTGAAGCCGGTGTCCTGGATCAGGACCGGGCGGCCGTGGCCCAGGTAGCAGCAGCTGCGCTCGCTGAACCATCCGCTCCAGCTCGCCACGTACCCGTGCTTGGCCACGCTGAACTCCGCCTCGACTCCCGGACGTAGCGCTCGTACGTGCGGACGCTGCGGGTCGGCCCGCGCGGGTCGCGCAGGCGCCAGCCGCGGCTGGCCAGCAACCGGCGCGGCGTCGTGGGGCCGCCCACGGCCAGCTCGT
>JBBIOF010000305.1:1430-3997 GCA_037443505.1 Candidatus Rokuibacteriota bacterium | reverse complement strand
CGTGGGTCTCATCGTCGGGCCGGGCTGCGTGCTGCCGCTCGGCACGCCGGACGCCAACGTGGCGGCGGCGGTGCGGGCGCTGGGCGGCCCGCTCCGGAGGGTCCCGGGCGCGAGCGCGTGACGGGGACCACCGCCGGCTTCCTGTGGCAGGACGACTAGGGAAGGATTTCCCGCGCCACCGCCGGAGCCAGGTATCGATGATCTCGTTGTCGACCGCCGACCGGTTCCCGAATCGCCCCGCCTACTTCCCCACGTTGAACCGGAAGTGGCAGACCTCGCCGTCGCGGACGACGTAGTCCTTGCCCTCCAGGCGGAACTGGCCCCGGGCCCGCACCTCCGCGAACGAGCCGCCGGCGGCCACCAGCTCGTCGTAGCCGACCACCTCCGCGCGGATGAAGCCGCGCGCGATGTCGGAGTGGACGGCCCCGGCGGCGTCCTGGGCCCGCGTGCCGGCGGGGATCGACCAGGCCCGCACCTCGTCCTCGCCCACGGTGAAGAAGGAGACGAGCCCCAGGAGCGCGTAGCAGTCGCGGAGCACCCGCCGGATGGCCGGCTCCTCGAGCCCGAGGTCCGCCAGGAAGGCCTGCTGCTCCTCCCCCTCGAGCTGCGCCACCTCCGCCTCGATGAGCGCCGACACCCAGCCCACGCGGGTGCGGGGCCGGGCCGCCACCGCCTGGAGGCCGAACTTCTCCACCACCCGCGGCCCGTCCGCCACCGACTTCTCGTCGAGGTTCACGCAGTGCAGGATGGGCTTCTGCGACAGGAAGGTGAACCCGCGCACGGCGCGGGCCTCCTCGGGCCCGAGGTCCACGGCGCGCAGCGGCGTCTCCTGCTCCAGCGCCGCCCGGAGCCGCCGGAGGATCTCCTGCTCGCGCACGTCGGCGTCCGTGCGGCGCTTCCGGATGGAGGCCTCCAGGCGCTCCAGGCGACGCTCGGCCACCTCCAGGTCGGCCAGGATCAGCTCGGTCTCGAGGTCGTGGACGTCGCGCCGCGGGTCGGGGTCGCCGAGGGTCGCGTCGGCGAAGCCCCGCACCACGTGCAGCAGGGCGTCGGCGTCGCGGAACTCCCGGGTCTCGAGCCGCGCCCGCTCGCCGCGGGCGATGCCGGCCAGGTCCACCACCTCGAACGTGGCGTAGGTCGTCTTCCTCGGCTTGAAGAGCGCGGAGAGCCGGTCCACCCGCGCGTCGGGGACCCGGGCGACGCCGGTGTGCAGCTCCGCCCGCCCCGTGTCGAAGCGCGACGTGGCCACGCCGGCCCCGGTGAGCAGGTTGAAGAGGGAGGTCTTGCCGCTGCGCGGGAATCCGACGAGGCCGATCTTCATGATGTGAGATTATCCCACCCCGGTGAGCTACGTCCCCATCGATCTGCGCGGCGCGCTGCTGGCGCTCCTCATCTCCCTCTTCTGGGGCGGCAACCCCATCGCCATCAAGGTCGGGCTCCAGGACGCGCCGCCGCTCCGCCTGGCGGCCTACCGCTTCGTGGTGGGCGGCCTCGTCATCCTCCTCTGGGGATGGGCCACGGGGCGGCTGGCCGGCTTCCGGATCCCCCGCGAGGAGCGCCGGCCGCTGCTGGTCCTGGGGCTGCTCTTCACCGTGCAGGTCGCCGCCCTGAACGTCGGGACGGCCATGACCAGTGCGGCCCACGTGGCCATCATCCTGAACTCGTACGCCGTGCACATCGTGGTGCTCGCTCACTTCCTGATTCCCGGCGACCGCCTGACCGGGCGCCGGCTGGCCGGCGTGCTGGTGGCGTACGCCGGCATCGTCGCGCTGTTCGCTGGGGAGGCGAGCCCCGGGCAGCCCACCTTCGCGGGCGACCTGGTGATCTTCTTCTCGGCGCTGGTGCTCGCGGAGCGGACGGTCTACCTGGCGCGGGCCGTCCAGATCCTCGACGCAGAACCTCTTCGGGGCGGCGACCTTCGCCCTGCTCTCGCTGCTCCTCGAGCCCTCCCCCACCCGCTGGACGGCCTCGCTCGCGGTCGCGGTGGCGTTCCAGGGCGTGGTGGTGGCGGGCTTTAACTTCATGGTGAACCTGTGGCTGCTCAAGCGCCACCGGCCCAGCACGCTCTCCGGGTTCTTCCTCACCCAGCCCATCTTCGGCGTGCTCGGCGCGGTCACGGGGGACCCACTGACGGCGGGCGTGCTGGTGGCGAGCCTGGCGGTGGCGGCCGGCATCGGCCTCACCGGCCGCTGAGCGCTACCCGCGGATCCGCTGCTCCAGCGCCTCCAGGCGCTCCTGGAGCGCGGCCACCTGGCGCCCGAGCTCCTCGACGCTGCGCTCCAGGACCTCGCGCCGGCCGCGGTCGGCCGCGAGCGCCTCGACCCGCCGGAGCCCCTGCACGACCGCCTGGTACTCCTGCTCGAGGCGCTCGAGGCGCCGGTAGACCTCGTCGAAGTGGCCCAGGACCTCGCGGCGGAAGTCCTCCAGGCGCTGGTCGATCCCTTCCAGCCGCGCGTGCACCGCGGCGAACTGGTGGCCGACCTCGCCGAACCGGCGGTCGATCTCGTCGAACCGCTGGTCCATCTCGCCGACCCGGCGGTCGACCTCGCCGAACCGCTGGTCCATCT
>JBBIOF010000305.1:0-1330 GCA_037443505.1 Candidatus Rokuibacteriota bacterium | reverse complement strand
CGCTGGTCCATCTCGCCGACCCGGCGGTCGACCTCGCCGAACCGCTGGTCCATCTGGCCGAACCGGCGGTCAATCTCGTCAAACCGCTGGTCCATCTGGGCGAACCGGCGGTCGATCTCGTCAAACCGCTGCTCCATCCGGCCGATCCGGCGCTCGATCTCGTCAAACCGCTGCTCCATCCCGCCGATCCGGCGCTCGATCTCGCCGACCCGGCGCTCGATCTCGCCGATCCGGCCGCCGATCTCGCCGAACTGCCGGCCCAGGAACTCGACGAGCTGCTGGTACTCGCTCCCGGTCACGCGCGGCGCCTCCTCGTGGCCTCCACCTGTAGCCGACCCCGTGAGCCAGTTCAAGAGGGTCCGGAAGGAGACGGTGGAGTCGCTATAATCGGGCCATGCCGACCCGCCCGTCGAGCACGCTCGAGGTGGTGCCCAACCCGCACCCCGACCGGGACTACGAGGTGTCGATGACGGTCCCGGAGTTCACCTGCCTCTGCCCGATGACGGGCCAGCCCGACTTCGCCACCATCCGCATCCGCTACGTGCCGGACCAGCACCTGGTGGAGCTGAAGTCGCTGAAGCTCTACATCTGGTCGTACCGCGACCAGGGCGCCTTCCACGAGGACGTGACCAACCGCATCCTGAACGACTTCGTGGCGGCGGCGCGGCCCCGCTGGGCCGAGGTGGTGGGCGACTTCAACGTCCGCGGCGGGATCAAGACGGAGGTCCGCGCCGTCTACGGCAAGCGCCCCGACGTGTGAGCCGCGCCGGCTACCCCGCCGGCGCCTCCGCCCCCCGGCCTCCGTTCTCCCGTCCCACGCTGCTAGAATGGGGCCACGCAGCCCAGCCGCCGTGGCCGGAGGAGGTCCACAAGCTCGACGTGGCCAGAGCCGACCCACTCCGGGTGACCGCGGGGATGCCCGGCGACGAGAACGGCAGCCGGTTCGCCGTCGGTCGCGCGTGGTTCACGCAATAGGCGGCCGTGGCGACTCCCGCGCGGGCCACCCGCCGAGGCAGCCTCCTCATCGCGGCCGCGCTCGCCCTGGGGCTCGGCGCGCTCTACCTGCTCGCCCCGGCCCTGCTGGACGTCGCTGACCTGGCGCTCTACGACCAGCACTTCCGGCTCCGCGGCGCCCGGCAGGCCGACGGCCGCATCGTCATCGTGGCCATCGACGAGGGGAGCCTCCGGGAGGTGGGCCGCTGGCCCTGGCCTCGCACGGTGCTGGCCCGGCTCGTCGAGGCGCTCGACCGCGCGGGCGCCGCGGTCGTGGCCCTCGACATCCTCCTGAGCGAGCCGGAAGTGAGCGGCGAGCGGCGGGCCGCCGCGCGCC
>JBBIOF010000304.1:0-4018 GCA_037443505.1 Candidatus Rokuibacteriota bacterium | reverse complement strand
ACGGGGCGGCCCCCCCGCCGCCCCCCGCGGCCCGGCCCGCGGAGCACCGAGGCCTGGACCGGATCCCCGCCCGCCGCCCGCGCGGGGGGGCCGCCGCGCTCCCGGAAGCCACGGGAGACCTCCGCCACCACCGCCGCCAGGGCGCCCACGTCGGCCGCGGCGGGGTCCCGCGGGTACCGCGGCATGCCGCCGCGGTCGAAGAGGTAGAGGGCCTCCACCAGCGGGGTGTCGCGGAGCCAGCCGTCGAGCGCCTCTGCGTCGGCGCCCGACGCCGCCACCAGCGCCTCCAGCCGCTCCAGCACCTCGTCCTGCGCCTGCCGGAAGACCATCTCGACCTTCTCGGTCGCCATCGCCGCCATGTCCCGCGCCTGCTCCCGGAACAGCAGGTCGGCCGAGCGCTCCCACTGGCGGAGCGACACCCATCCAAGGACGGCCAGCGCCGCCGCCGGCGCGACCACGGCCGCCAGGGCGAAGAGGACGTAGCGTCTCACCCGCTCAGCGTTCCCCGAGCGCCTCCGCCAGCGCGGCCAGCGCCGCCGGGTCCTCGCCGCGCAGGCGTCCGACGCGGTCCGCTCGGGCCTGGACGGTCTCCGCCAGTCGCCGAACCGTCGAGGCCGGCGAGCCGAGCCGGCGGCGACCGCGCGGGAGCCGGTCATTTCCGGCCGGGGCCAGCCCGCTGGCCGCCGCCCGGCCCGACCTCATGACCGGGAGAACCCCTGCGGCGCCGGGCGGAGCGCCTTGGCGAACTTGCTGGCGAAGATCTGGTAGCCCACGATGAACGTGAGCTCCACGACCTCCGCCTCGCAGAAGTGCTCCCGCACCCGGGCGAAGCACTCGTCGGAGACGTCCACGTCGTCGCGGACGATCCGCTCGCAGAACTCCAGCGCGGCCTTCTCGCGCGCGCTGAAGCGCTCGCTCCCGCGCCAGCCGGGCAGCTCGGCCAGCGTCTCCTCCGGTACCCCTGCCTTCACGCCCACGGCGTGGCGGATGTCCATTCAGTAGGCCACGTCGTAGAGCGTGGCGACCTGGAGCTGCAGCAGCGCCCGGAGCCGGGCGTCCACCCGGCCGAACCGCTCGATCGAGGTCCACAGGCCGCCGATCCCCAGCATCAGGGCCGGCCGGTGGGCCATGAGCTTCTCCGGCGTCGGCACCTGGCCGAACAGCCGGCGGCCGATGCCGTAGAAGGCGCGCAGGATGGGGCCGGGATCCTCCACCGTCGAGATGCGGGCCGCCCCCGTGGCGCTCACGGCTTCTTCTCCATCATCATGTCCCCCTTCCCCATGCCGTCGTCCGTCGCCGTCGTGGCCCGTTCGCCCATCGACCCGGCGCACCCGCCCAGGGCCAGCGCCGAGGCGACGAGCGCTCCCACCGCCGTTGCCCGCCACCGCCAGACCGTCCTCCTCATGACCGCCTCCTCGTCGGGAGATGGGACACGGGATGCGGCCCGAGTGTCGCGCCCGGAGGGCCGGGGGTTGTCACGGCCGTGTGAAATGTGGCGGCGGAGGGCCCCGGCCCCGCGCCCCCGCCCGTCAGAGGACGATCTCGTCCCGGGGCGTGCGCTCGCCGAAGCGGCTCATGGCGTACGGCGGGAGGTCCCGGTAGACCTCGTCGAGCCGGCGGGCGATCTCGCGGTTGGCCAGCGCGAAGAGGCTCCGCCCCTCGGGGTCGCCCTCCACCAGGAAGGGCCCCAGGCGCTCCACCTCCAACAGCCAGAGGGCCTGGGCGATGCCCAGCTCCTCGAGCCAGTGGACCGCCGCGACCCGCCTGATGCACCGGCCGTAGGTGGCGCCCAGGCCGTAGCCGACCGTCGTGAGGTACACGGCTCCGTACGGGACGAACCACTCGCGGTACGCCGCCTCGGTGAGCCCGGCCTTGCCGATGACGACGCGCGCGCCCGAGCGCTCGAACCAGCGCGCCAGGGACCGCCCGAAGCGGAAGGAGGCCGTGGCCGTCACCGCCTCCACCACGCACGTACCGTCGGGCCGCACCGTGGCGGCGGGCGAGCAGTGGAAGTTCACGTTGGTGAGCCCGGCCACGCCCGGCGGCAGGTCGTGCCCCTCCTCCACCACCTTGCGATACACCCCCTCCCGGGCGGTGTACACCAGGCCGTCGAGGTAGACGACGTCGCCCAGCTTCAGCCGGGCGATGGCCTCCGGGCTCACCGGCGTGGCGAGCCGCACCTCGTCCATGGCCACGTCGTCCAGGCGCTCGGGGGCCCCGCTCACTCGACGCCCTCCCGGCGGTAGTACTCGGTGAACCACTCGGGATCGCTGCGGAACTCCACCCGCCCGTCGGGATGGAGGCGCGCGGTGGCGCGCCGCGAGGAGAGGCAGAAGGTGTGGATCCCGACCGGCATGCCCCCGGTGTGGGAGTAGGCGATCTCGATGTGGGTGGCCACCACCAGGGAGCCGCCGGTGAAGCCCATGGCCCCGAGGCCCACGCGGTTGCCCAGCGCCGTGAGCTCCTCCTCCAGCGCCGCGATGGCAGGGTCCGGGTGGCGGCTGCCCACCACGCGCAGGCACGCGGCCTCCTTGCCCAGCCGGACGCACGTGTCCTTGGAGCCCCCGATGCCGATGCCCACGATGGCGGGCTGGCAGGCCAGGCCGCGCCGGCCGAACTGCACCAGCGTGTCCACGAAGAAGCGCTTGAGCCCGCCCGTGCCGTCGGCCGGGAAGAGCATGCGGTAGTCGCTGCCGAAGAGCCCGCCCTTGTGGACCGCCGTCAGGTCGATCCAGTCGCGGTGGGGCTCGAACGCGTAGGTGACCTCGGGCGCGTGGGCGCCCACGTTGTTGTTGTGGTCCGCGCGGCTCAGGGGGTGGACGCGGTTCGGCCGCAGCGGGATGGCGGCGGTGGCATCCGCGGTCGCTCGCCGCAGCGCGCGCTCGAAGGCCACGAACCCACCCTCGACCAGGGCCTCGTTGCCCACCCGGGCGTAGAAGCGGGGCAGCCCGGTGTCGGCGCACATGGGCCGGCGCTCGGCCGTGGCCACGTCCCAGTTGTCCAGCATCTCCGTGAGGACGAAGCGGGCCAGCCGGCCGCGCTCGGCGTCGCGCGCGCGCCGGACGCCCTCACGGAAGTCGGGCGGGATGTCGATGGCCGCCCGCGCCATCAGCTCCCGGGCCGTGTCCTCGACCAGCTTGACGGGGATGACCCTGGGCATCGCGTGTGGCCCACGGTAGCCGCGGGGTCCCGCGGCGTCAAGCGAGTGCGCCCCGGGGGTGGCGGGACGCCTGCGGCCCCGGCGATCGCCGTCGATGGCGGCCCGACACGGCGGGCGCCGGTGCCCCCGCGCCCTCGCCCCTCAGCCGCTGTCGTCCGGGCGCCGGGAGAGGCCGTACGCGCAGACCGTGGCCCCGAGGCCGCCCAGGCCCAGCGTCACGAAGGCCCAGCCCCACGTCACCGGCCCGAGGCCCGGGGGGTTGGTCGCATCCAGCACCGCGCCGAAGGCCAGGGGCGCGATGGCGCCGGCGCCGAAGCCGAGGAGCGACCGGAGCGCCAGCGCGGACCCCAGGTAGGCCGGGCTCACCGCCTCGGTGAAGGCCGTGGACAGGACCGGGGAGTCGCCCAGGGCCATGAACCCGTAGAGGGCGCCCACCACGAAGATGACCCCCGCCGGCCACCCGATGAGCCAGCCGAAGACGAACGAGCAAACGGTGCTGGTGGCCGCGACGCCCAGCAGCACGTCGCGCCGTCCCAGGCGGTCGGACAGCCGTCCCATGGAGGTCGAGGCCAGGAGCCCCATCACGTGGAAAGCGGCGGTGATGTAGGCGCCCTGGGCCACGGCCGCGACGCCGCCCACGCCGGCCACGGCCAGGGCCGCCGCGATGAACGCCGGCGTCCACGCCCACATGCCGAGCAGCTCCCAGGAATGGAACACGTAACCCAGCATGAGCCGCATGGCGCGGCCGTTGCGGAGCACGGCGGCGCCGAACCGGACCCCCGGCGGGCGGGCGTGGACCACGTCGGGCGCCGAGCGCAGGGCCACCCAGCCCAGCACGGCGCCGATGAGCGGGCCGCA
>JBBIOF010000303.1:0-4033 GCA_037443505.1 Candidatus Rokuibacteriota bacterium | reverse complement strand
CGCGGGCGGCCCGGAACACGCTGAACGCCAGGCGCCGCCACGGGTCCTCGGTGCCCCCGCTGTCGCCGCGGGCCACGGCCTCCACCAGCCGCGAAGGCCCGGCCTGGACGAGCCCGGCCGCCACCGCGCGGTCCAGGTAGCGGAAGTCGAACGGCTTGGACACGTAGTCGAAGGCGCCCATCTTGAGCGTCTCGCGCGCCAGGGCCACGTCCTCGTTGGCGGTCACCATGATGACCGCCAGCCGCGGCTCCAGCTCGCGGAGGCGGCGGAGCACCTCCATGCCGTCCATCCCGGGCATGCGGATGTCGAGGAGGACCAGGTCGGGCGGCGCGCGGCGCACGGCCTCGAGCGCCTCGGCGCCGTTGGTGGCGGTCTCCACGTTGTAGCCCTGGCTGGCGAAGTACTCGGTCAGCACCTCGAGCACGGCGCCCTCGTCGTCCACGATGAGCAGGCGGCCGAGCGGCTCGGTCATGGGGTCATCCTCGCGCCGGCAGGCTCAGCACGAACTCGGCGCCCCGGCGTCCCGGCGCCAGCAGGCGCAGGCTGCCGCCGTGCGCCTCGGCGATCGTCCGGGCCACGCAGAGCCCGAGCCCGGCTGCGGCGGGCTTGGTCGAGAAGAAGAGGTCGAAGATGCGGGGCGCGTCGTGCTCCGGCACCCCGGGTCCCGTGTCGGCCACCGCGATCTCGGTGGCCCCGTCGGCCCGGCGGGCCTGCACCCGGAGCACGCCCCCGTCCGGCATCGCGTCCAGCGCGTTGGTGACGAGCTGCGTCAGCGCCGCCGCGAGCTGGTCGCGGTCGGCGACGACCGCCCGCGCCTCGGCCGCCACGTCCACCTCGGTGGCGAGCCGGGCGTCGGCTGGCATCCGGCCGCGCAGCGCCGCCAGCACGTGATCCACGGTCTCGACGAGGTCCACCGGGCGCAGGTCGGGCCTCCGCGGCCGGGCGAAGATCGACAGGCTCTCGATGATGTTCGAGGCGCGGAGGGCCTGCTCCTCGACGGTCTTGAGCGTGCGCTCCAGCTTTCCGCGCTCGGGGGGCCTTCCGCTCCTGATCGCCAGCTCCAGGAGCTGCACCCGGGCGAGGATCACCGCCAGCGGGTTGCGCAGCTCGTGGGCGATGCCGGCGGCCAGCCGGGCCAGGGCCTCGTGCTTCTCGGCGGCGTACCGGGCGACCAGGGCCGCCGCATCCTCGCCGAGCTGGGCAGTGCCGCGGGCGGCGTCCAGATCCATCCCGGGTATTCTAGCCGCTCAGGGGCCCACCCGCGCCACGAACTCGTACACCAGCGCCAGCGCCTGATCGAGGCGTCCGGGGTCCCTGGCGCCGGCCTGGCCGAGGTCGGGCCGGCCGCCGCCGCTGCCGCCCGCGGCCTTCGCCACCTCCTGGACCAGCCGCCCGGCGTGGAAGCGCCCGGTGAGGTCCCGGGTCACCGCGGCCACCAGGTTCACCCGGCCCTCCACCACGCTGCCCACGCAGACGACGCCCGAGCCGAGCCGCTCGCGCAGCCGGTCCACCACCGCCCGCAGCGCCTCGGCGTCCAGGCCGTCCACCCGCCCCGCGATCACGGCCACGCCGTTGACCTGCCGGGCCGCGGCCACCAGGTCGTCGGCCCGGGAGCGGGCCAGCCTGGCCTCCAGCTCCTGGAGCTGCCGCTCCAGCGCCCGCTGGTCCTCTACCAGCTTCCGGAGGCGCTGGGGCACGTCGGCGGGCGCGATCTTCAGGATCTCGGCCGCCTCCCGCAGCGCGCGCTCCTGGCGCGCCACCGCCGCCAGGGCGGCGGAGCCGGCGACCGCCTCGACCCGGCGGACGCCCGACGCCACCGCGCCCTCGTCGGTGATCTTGAAGAAGCCGAGCTGGCCGGTCTGGTCGAGGTGGGTGCCGCCGCACAGCTCGACGGAGAAGTCCCCGATCCTGATCACGCGCACCCGCTGGCCGTACTTCTCGCCGAAGAGCGCCAGCGCGCCCATCCGGAGCGCCTCGTCCAGGTCCGTCTCGAGCGGCGTGACCGCCACGTTGGCCTGGACCTGCTCGTTCACCAGCTCCTCGACCTGCTCCAGCTCGCGGTCCTTCACGGACGCGCCGTGCGAGAAGTCGAACCGGAGGTGGTCGGGGGCGACCAGCGAGCCGGCCTGGGTGACGTGGGTGCCCAGCACGCGGCGCAGCGCGGCGTGCAGCAGGTGCGTGCCGGTGTGGTGCTGCCGGAGCCCCTGGCGCCGCGACGACTCCACGCTGACCGCCACGTCCTCGCCCTCGCGGAACCCGCCGCTCCGGACCCGCACGCGGTGGACGATGAGGCGGGTGCCGCGGTAGTACGTGTCCACGATCTCGCCCCGCCCGGCCCGGCCGATCAGGGTGCCGGTGTCGCCGACCTGACCGCCGGACTCCGCGTAGGCGGGCGTGCGGTCGAGGATGACCTCGACCTCGTCGCCCTGGGCGGCCTCCCGCACGCGCCGGGGCGCGCCGCCGCTCGCGTCCACCATGGCCAGCACGCGCGCCGGCGAGGTGAGCGTGTCGTAGCCGACGAACTCCACGCGCGAGATCTCGGACGCCAGGCGCTGGTAGAGGGCCGCCGCCTCCTGGTCCTCGCCGGCGCCGAACGCCGCCCGCGCCCGCGCCCGCTCGCGCTGGGCCTCCATCTCGGCCTCGAAGGCCGCGCCGGTCTCCTCGGTGACGACCCAGCCCTTGTCGGCCAGGATCTCCTCGGCGAGGTCGCGGGGGAACCCGTAGGTGTCGTAGAGCCGGAACAGGAAGCGCCCGTCCAGCGCCCGCGGGACCCCGGCGCCGGCGCGGCGGCGCTCGGCCTCGTCGTACTCGTCGATGAGACGCATGCCCGTGTCGAGCGTCTCGGCGAAGCGCTCCTCCTCCTGGCGGACGGTGTCCTGGACGCGGGCCCGCTCGGCCGCCAGCTCGGGGTAGGCCTGGCGCATGAGCGCCACCACCCACTCGACGGTGCGGTGGAGGAAGGGCTCGGCCAGCCCCAGGCGGCGGCCGTGGCGCATGGCGCGCCGCATGATCCGGCGCAGGACGTAGCCGCGCCACTCGTTGGAGGGCGTCACCCCGTCGGCGATGAGGAAGGTGGTGGCCCGGGCGTGGTCGGCGATCACCCGCATCGAGACGTCGTCCTCGGGGTCGGCGCCGTAGGGCCGCCCGGCCAGGCTCGAGACCCGGGCGACGAGCGGGGCCAGCAGGTCGGTGTCGAAGTTGGAGGCCTTGCCCTGCACCACGGCCGCGACGCGCTCGAGGCCCATGCCGGTGTCGATGGAGGGCCGGGGCAGCGGCGTGAGCCGGCCCAGGGCGTCGCGGTTGAACTGCATGAAGACGAGGTTCCAGACCTCGAGCCAGCGGTCGCACTCGCAGGCGGGGCCCAGGCACCGCCGGCCCGCCGACTCCTCGGCGCACGGCAGGTGGTCGCCCTGGTGGAAGTGGATCTCCGAGCAGGGGCCGCAGGGCCCCGTGTCCCCCATCGCCCAGAAGTTGTCCTTCTCGCCCAGGCGCAGGACGCGGTCGTCGCCGAAGCCCGCGACCTTCTTCCACAGCGCGGCCGCGTCGTCGTCGTCCGTGAAGACGGTCGCGCACAGGCGGCGCGGGTCCAGGGCGAGATCGCGGGTGAGGAACTCCCAGGCGAAGGCGATCGCCTCCGGCTTGAAGTAGTCGCCGAAGGAGAAGTTGCCCAGCATCTCGAAGAACGTGTGGTGCCGGGCCGTCCGGCCCACGTTCTCCAGGTCGTTGTGCTTGCCGCCCGCCCGGACGCACTTCTGGCAGGTCGTCGCCCGCCGGTACTCGCGGCGCTCCTCCCCGAGGAACACCGATTTGAACTGCACCATCCCGGCGTTGGTGAACAGCAGCGTCGGGTCGTCGCCGGGCACCAGCGGGGACGAGCGGACCCGCGTGTGCCCGTTGCGCTCGAAGTAGAGGAGGAAGGCCTCGCGCAGCCTGTCGCCAGTCATGGAGTGCTTATTGTAGCATCCGCGCTCGCGCCCCCCCGCGGCCGGAGGCGCGCGCGGGGCCGTCGCGGCGCTCCGGCGCTACCCGCCGT
>JBBIOF010000302.1:0-4033 GCA_037443505.1 Candidatus Rokuibacteriota bacterium | reverse complement strand
GGCAGCAAGGCCGCCCTCGCCCCCGGCGTGCGTGCCGCACTGGCGCGCTACGAGTGGCCGGGCAACGTGCGCGAGCTCCGGAACATGGTCACCGCGCTCGTCGTGGCGGCGCCCGCGCGGGGCGTGGAGGAGGGCGCGGTGTGACGGGCGCGCTCCTCTACGTCGAGAACCTCACCGTGTCGTTCGACGGCTTCCTGGCCCTCCGGGGCCTGAACCTCATCGTCGAGCGCGGGGAGCGGGTGCGCCTGGTCATCGGACCCAACGGGGCCGGCAAGACCACCTTCTTCGACGTGCTCACGGGCCACGTGACGCCCGCCGCGGGCCGGGTCCTCTTCGGCGACCGCGTGGCGCTGCCGGGCCTGCCCACGCCGGCCATCGCACGCCTGGGGATCGCCCGGAAGTTCCAGACACCCTCGATCTTCCCGCGCCACACCGTGCTGGAGAACATGGTCCTGGCGGCCGGCCGCAAGGGGCTCCTCGAGACGTGCCGGGCCGGGACCGGGCCCGACGCCGGTCCCCTGCTGGCGGCGCTGGCCCGGGTCGGCCTCGAGGGGGAGGCCCACCGGCCCGCCGGCACCCTCTCCCACGGCCAGAAGCAGTGGCTGGAGATCGCGATGCTGCTGCCGGGCGCGCCCACCCTGCTCCTGCTGGACGAGCCGGTTGCCGGCATGACGCGGCCGGAGAAGGAGCGGACGGCGGCGCTGCTGGAGGAGATCGTCGCGGCCTCCGCCTGCACGGTCATGCTCATCGAGCACGACATGGAGTTCGTCCGCCGCGTGGCGCGGCGGGGCCACCGCGTCACCGTGCTCCACGAGGGCGGCGTGCTCTCCGAGGGGCCCCTGGACCGGGTGCAGGCGGACCGGCGCGTCGTGGAGGCGTACCTGGGCCGCGGCCGCCTCGGGGGGACGGCGTGCTCGCGGTGAGGGACCTCGAGGGCGCCTACGGCGGCAGCCGCGTGCTGGCGGGGGTCGATCTCCGGGTGGGGGCCGGCGAGGTGGTGTGCGTCATGGGCCGGAACGGCGTGGGCAAGACCACGCTGCTCAAGGCCGTGATGGGCCTGCTCCTGCCGCGCCGGGGCGCCGTGGAGCTGCGGGGCGAGCCCGTCACGCACCTGCCGCCCTACGCGCGCGCGGCGCGGGGGCTCGGCTACGTGCCGCAGGGCCGCGAGATCTTCCCGGCCCTCACGGTGCGGGAGAACCTGGCCCTGGGCGCCCGCCGCAAGGAGCCGCCCCACGAGCGCCTGGACCACGTGCTCTCCCTGTTGCCCGCGCTGGCGGCGGTCCTGGGCCGCCGCGGGGGCGACCTCTCGGGCGGCCAGCAGCAGCAGCTGGCCATCGCCCGGGCGCTGGTCGCGGGCCCCTCGCTGCTGCTCCTCGACGAGCCCACGGAGGGCATCCAGCCCTCCATCGTCGAGGAGATCGCCGACGTCCTGGTGCGGCTCAAGGCGGAGGGGCGCTGCTCGATCCTGGTGGTGGAGCAGTACCTGGAGTTCGCCTGGTCGATCGGCGACCGCTTCTACGTGATGGACAAGGGCGGCGTGGCCCGGGAAGGGGACCGTGCCGCGCTCCGCCCCGAGGAGCTGGCCGAGCACCTGGCCGTGTGACGCCCCGACCCCGTTCGACAGAGGAGGTCCGACGATGCACCTCTCGCCCCGCGAGCAGGAGAAGCTCCTGGTCTTCACCGCCGCCGAGGTGGCCCGGCGCCGGCGCGCCCGCGGGCTCCGGCTCAACCACCCCGAGGCGGTCGCCCTCATCACCGCGGAGATCCTGGAGGGCATCCGCGACGGCCGCACCGTGTCCGAGCTGATGGAGGCGGGGCTGCACGTGCTCGGGCGCGACGACGTGATGGAGGGCGTGCCCGAGATGATCGACGAGGTGCAGGTGGAGGGGACGTTTCCCGACGGCACCAAGCTGGTCACCGTGCACCGCCCCATCCGCTGAGCGACGGCCGTGATCCCGGGCGAGTACCTGCTGGCCGAGGGCGAGATCGTGGCCCACGCGGGCCGCCGGACGGTGGCGCTGGAGGTCGTCAACACGGGCGACCGCCCCATCCAGGTGGGCTCCCACTTCCACTTCTTCGAGGTGAACCGCGCGCTGCGGTTCGACCGGGCGCGGGCGTTCGGGATGCGCCTCTGCATCCCCTCGGGGACCGCCGCCAGGTTCGAGCCGGGCGACGCCCGGCGCGTCGTCCTGGTGGAGCTGGGCGGGGCCCGGCGGGTGCACGGGCTCAACGGGCTCACGGAGGGCGACGGGCCGGACGCCGCGCTCGCCCGCCTCCGCCTGTGGGAGGGCCGCCCGTGACGCTCCGCATGAGCCGGCGCCAGTACGCTGACCTCTACGGACCCACGGCCGGCGACCGGGTGCGGCTGGCCGACACCGACCTGGTGGTCCGGATCGAGCGCGACCTCACCGTGCCCGGCGAGGAGGCCAAGTTCGGCGGGGGCAAGGTGATCCGCGACGGGATGGGTCAGTCCGCGCGGGTCACCCGCGCGGAGGGCGCGCTCGACACCGTGATCACGAACGCCGTCATCCTGGACCACTGGGGCGTCGTGAAGGCCGACATCGGCATCCGCGACGGACGGATCGTGGCCGTGGGCAAGGCCGGCAACCCCGACGTGATGGCCGGCGTGACGGAGGGCATGGTGATCGGCGCCGGCACCGAGGTGATCGCGGCCGAGGGCCGCATCGTCACCGCCGGCGGCATCGACGCGCACGTCCACTTCATCTGCCCCCAGCTGGTCGCCGAGGCGATCAGCGCCGGGCTCACCACGCTCATCGGGGGCGGGACGGGCCCGGCCACCGGGACGAACGCGACGACGTGCACGCCGGGGGCGTGGCACCTCCACCGGATGCTCGAGGCCGCCGAGGGCTTCCCCGTGAACCTGGGCTTCCTGGGCAAGGGCAACGCCTCGACGCCCGACCCCCTCCGCGAGCAGGTCGCCGCGGGGGCCATCGGCCTCAAGCTCCACGAGGACTGGGGCTCCACGCCGGCCGCCATCGACTGCGCGCTGCGGGTGGCCGACGAGTACGACGTGCAGGTGGCCATCCACACCGACACGCTGAACGAGGCCGGGTTCGTCGAGGACACCATCCGCGCCTTCCGCGGCCGGACCATCCACACCTACCACACCGAGGGCGCGGGCGGCGGCCACGCCCCGGACATCCTGCGCGTCTGCGGCGAGCCCAACTGCCTGCCCTCGTCCACCAACCCGACCATGCCCTTCACGGTGAACACCATGGACGAGCACCTGGACATGCTCATGGTGTGCCACCACCTGAACCCGAGGATCCCGGAGGACCTGGCGTTCGCCGAGTCCAGGATCCGCGCCGAGACCATCGCGGCCGAGGACGTGCTGCACGACCTGGGCGCCATCAGCATGATGTCCTCCGACGCGCAGGCGATGGGGCGCATCGGCGAGGTGATCGTCCGCACCTGGCAGACCGCCGACAAGATGAAGCGCCAGCGCGGCCCGCTGCCCGGCGAGACACCGGGCGACGACAACCTGCGCGCCCGGCGCTACGTCGCCAAGTACACCATCAACCCCGCCATCGCCCACGGCATCGCCGCCCACGTCGGCTCCGTGGAGCCCGGGAAGCTGGCCGACCTGGTCCTGTGGAAGCCGGCGTTCTTCGGCGTCAAGCCGGAGATGGTGCTGAAGGGCGGCGCCGTCGCCTGGGCGGCCGTGGGCGACGCCGGCGCCTCCATCCCGACGCCCCAGCCCGTGCTCGCGCGGCCCATGTTCGCGGCCTTCGGGCGGGGCGTGGCGGCCACGGCGGTGACGTTCGTCTCGGCGGCCGCCCTGGCGGACGACGTCCCGCGCCGGCTGGGGCTCGGGCGGCTCGCGGTGGCCGTGGGCGGCTGCCGCCGCCTGGGCAAGCGCGACATGGTGCTGAACGACGCCCTGCCGCGGATCGAGGTGGACCCCGAGACCTACGAGGTGCGGGCCGACGGCCAGCGGCTCACGTGCGAGCCCGCGCGGGTCCTGCCCATGGCCCAGCGCTACTTCCTGTTCTGACGGGAGGCCCGCGATGAG
>JBBIOF010000301.1:0-4034 GCA_037443505.1 Candidatus Rokuibacteriota bacterium | reverse complement strand
TCCTCTACGTGTGCTTCGACAACGAGGCGTACCAGAACACCGGCAACCAGAAGTCCTCGGCCACGCCCTGGGGGGCCCGCACGACCTCCACCCCCCGGGGCAAGGCCACGCGCAAGAAGGACATCGTCGAGATCCTGGCCGCGCACCGGGTCCCCTACGTGGCCACGGCGTCGCCCGCACATCCCGACGACCTCCGGGCCAAGGTGCGGCGCGCGCTGGAGCGCCGGGGCACGCGCTTCCTGCTCGTGACCTGTCCCTGCGTGCCCGGCTGGGGCATCCCGGACGACGCGTCGCTGGACCTCCTGCGCCTGGCGGTGGACGCGAAGGTGGTCCCGCTGCTGGAGGTCGAGGACGGCGTCCGCTACCGCATCACCTACCAGCCCGCCGGCCGGCCTGTGGAGGACTACCTCGCCCGGCAGGGCCGCTACGCGCACCTGGACCGCGAGGGGGCCGCCGCGATCCAGTCCGACGTCGACCGACGCTGGGAGACCCTGCTCGCCCGGGCCGGCCTCGCGCCGCCCCCGGGCGTCGTGGAGCACCACCACCCGCGCGCGCTCGCCCGCTGAGGCGCGCGCACCGAGAGGAGGACGCTATGCGGCGCATCGTCACGCTGGCCCTCGCGGCCCTGCTGGCCCTCGCCTGGTCCCCCGGCCTCGCCCCGGCCCAGGAAGCCTACAAGGTCGGCGCCATCTTCTCCATCACCGGGCCCGGCTCCTCGCTGGGCATCCCCGAGCGCGACACGGCCCTGCTGCTGGAGGCCCAGATCAATGCGAAGGGCGGCGTCCGGGGGCCCGACGGCAAGATGCACCCCCTGAAGATCGTCATCTACGACGACGCCAGCGACGAGACCAAGGCGGTGCTCGCCGCCAAGAAGCTCATCGACGAGGACCGCGTGACGGCCATCGTGGGCACCACGCTCAGCGGCACCTCCCTGGCCATCGTGGACACGGTGCAGAAGGCCGAGGTGCCCATGGTCTCGTGCGCCGCGGCCATCAAGATCGTGGAGCCCGCCGCGGAGCGGAAGTGGGTGTTCAAGACGCCCCAGAGCGACCACCTCATCGTGGGCGTCCTGGCCGACTACCTGAAGGCCAAGGGCCTGACCCGCGTGGGCTGGCTCAACGTCGACTACGCGTTCGGCCAGCTGGGGTGGATCGAGTTCGAGAAGGCCGCCCAGAAGCTCGGGCTCCAGGTGGTAGCCAACGAGAAGTTCGGCCAGAAGGACGTGGACATGACGCCGCAGCTCACGCGGGTGAAGGCGGCCAACCCGCAGGCGGTGGTCATCTGGTCCATCCCGCCCTCGGCGTCCATCGCCACCAAGAACTACGCCGACCTCGGGATCAAGGCGCCGCTGTTCCACAGCCACGGCGTGGGCAACAAGCGGTTCATCGAGCTGGCCGGCGCCGCCGCCAACGGCGTGATCTTCCCGGTGGGCAAGCTGCTGGTGGCCGAGCAGCTGCCGGACGGCGACCCCCAGAAGGGGGTCCTGCTGGCCTACGCCCGGGACTTCGAGGCGAAGTACGGGCCCCGCAACACCTTCGGCGGCCACGCGTGGGACGCCGTCCAGCTCGTCGTGAAGGCCATGGAGAAGGCGGGGACGGACCGGGCGAAGGTGCGCGCCGCCATCGAGACCACCCGGAACTTCGTGGGCATCACGGGCGTGTTCGACTTCTCGCCCACCGACCACAACGGGCTCGACCGCCGGGCCGTGACCATGGTGCAGATCGTCGACGGGCAGTGGAAGCTGGCGAAGTGATCCGCCGGGCCCCGCGGCGGGCGCGCCCGTGACGCTCGGCGAGCAGCTGGCGCAGTACCTGGCCACCGGGCTGGTGGTGGGGGGCGTCTACGCGCTCATCGCCCTGGGGTTCGTCATCGTCTACCGGGTCACGCGCATCATCAACTTCGCCCAGGGCGAGATGGTGATGCTGGGAGCGCTGGTCATGGTCACCCTCGTCGGACGCGGGCTCACCGTGCCCCCGGCGTTCGCGCTGACGGTGGTGGCCGTGGCCGCGCTCGGGGCGCTGCTGGAGCGGGCGGCCATCCACCCGCTCCGCGGCGCCCCGGCCCTGACCGTCCTGATCCTCACCATCGGCGCCTCCATCGCCCTGCGGGGCGGGGCGCTGATCCTCTGGGGCACCGACCCCTTCGCGCTCGCCCCCTTCTCCACGGGGCCGCCCGTCCGGCTCTTCGGGGCGGTGGTGGTGCGCCAGGGGTTCTGGGTGCTGGCCGTGGCGGCCGCCGTGTTCGCCGCGCTGTGGTACTTCTTCCAGCGGACCTACGCCGGCACCGCCGTCCGGGCGTGCGCGGTGAACCCGCGGGCCGCCCGGCTCATGGGCATCCGCGTGCACCGGGTCTCGCTCCTCGCCTTCGCGCTGGCCGCGGCCCTCGGCGCCACCGCCGGCGCGGTGATCGCCCCCATCACGTACGCCACCTACGACATGGGCCTCATGCTGGGGCTCAAGGGCTTCGTGGCGGCCGTCCTGGGCGGCCTGGTGAGCCCGCCCGGCGCCATCGCGGGCGGCTTCCTCCTGGGCGTGGTGGAGTCGTTCGCAGCCGGCCTGGTCTCCTCCGGCTACAAGGACGCCGTGGCCTTCGTCATCCTGATCGCCATCTGCCTGGCCCAGGTGGCGGGCTGGCTGCCCTGGCGGGTGGCCGAGGAGGGCTGAGGCGTGGGCGCGCGCGCCCGCTGGTGCCTGCTGGCCGCGGCCGCCGCGGCGGTGGCGGTCGTGCCCCTCCTCCTCGAGTCCCGCTACGTGGTGAGCACGCTGGTCTTCATCGGCTTCAACGCCCTGGCCGCGCTGGGGCTGTCGCTCGTCATGGGCTTCGCGGGGCAGGTCTCCCTCGGCCAGGCGGCCTTCTTCGCCATCGGCGCCTACGTCTCGGGCGTGCTCAGCGCCTCCTGGGGCTGGAACCCGTGGGCGTCGCTGGCCGTGGCGGTGGCGGCCGGCGCGGCCACCGCGTACGCGGTGGGGTTGCCCATCTTCCGCCTCTCCGGCCTGCTCCTCGCCATGGCCACGCTCGGCTTCGGCATCATCGTCTACTACGTGCTGGTGAACTGGAGCTCGGTCACGGGCGGGCCCTCCGGCCTCACCGGCATCCCCCCCCTGGCGGTGGGCGGCTTCCGCTTCGACACCGACGCGCGCATGCTCTGGCTCACCTGGGGCCTGCTGCTGCTGGCGCTCGGCCTGGCGGGCAACCTGGTGGACTCCCGCATCGGGCGGGCCCTCCGGGCCGTGCACGGCAGCGAGGCGGCGGCGCAGGCAGCCGGAATCGACACCACCCGCCTGAAGCTCGGCGTCTTCTCCCTGGCCGGGGCCGTCACCGCCCTCGCCGGCGCCCTCTACGCGCACTACCTCACGTTCATCAATCCCTCGCCGTTCGGCTTCACCTACTCGGTGGAGCTGGTGGTGATGGTGGTGCTGGGCGGGGTGGCGAGCCTCTGGGGCGCGGTCCTGGGCGCCGCCGCCGTCGTCGCGCTGGTGGAGGGGCTGCGGGCCCTGCTGCCGCTGGTGACCGTGTCGCACGGCGCCGCCGAGTACGAGATCGTCGTCTTCGGCCTGATCCTCATCGCCTTCATGATCGCGGCCCCTGCCGGGCTCAGCGGGATCGCGCGGAGGCGGGCGTGAGCGCGCCGCTCCTCCAGGTGCAGGGCCTCACCCGGCACTTCGGCGGGCTCGCGGCCGTGGCCGGCGTGGACTTCGACGTGGCGCCGGGCCAGATCAAGGCGATGATCGGCCCCAACGGCGCCGGCAAGACCACCATCTTCAACCTGATCGCCGGGGTGCTGGCGCCCACGCGGGGGCGCGTGCTCTTCGAGGGCCGGCCGCTCCCCACCTGCCGGCCCCACGCCGTCGCCGCGCGGGGGATCGCACGCACCTTCCAGCTCGTCCGGCTCTTCGACGCGATGACGGTGATCGAGAACGTGCTGGTGGGCTGCCACCGCCGCGGGCGCGCGGGCTGGGCGGCGTGTGCGCTCCGCACCCGGGCCATGCGCGACGAGGAGCGGCGGCTCAGGGCGCGGGCCGAGGCGGTGCTGG
>JBBIOF010000300.1:0-4037 GCA_037443505.1 Candidatus Rokuibacteriota bacterium | reverse complement strand
GACGGGGGTCGGCGCCGCCGCGGCGTGCTCGGCGATGCCCTCGATGGCGCCTGCCCGGGCGGCCACCTCCGCGAACCCGTGGAGCGCCGCCGCGCCCTTCAGGCGGTGGGCGAGCACCCGCACCTGGTCCACGGCCTCCGCCGTCGCCGCGTCGGGGCGCGACAGGCACTCCTCCAGACCGGCGACGATGTCCCACGCCTCCATCAGGAACACGCTCACCAGGAACCCGCGGTCCGGGGTGTCCAGCATCAGGCGCGCCGGTAGACGATGCCCGCCTCGTGGTAGCGGGCCCGGAAGACGCCGGCCGGGGGGCGGATCCCGTCCGCATGGCCCAGGAAGAGGTGGCCGCCGCTCCGCAGCGCGCCGGCCAGCCGCTCCATCACTCGCCGCCTGACCACCGGCGTGAAGTAGAGGAGCACGTTGCAGCAGAAGACGATGTCGAACTTGCCCAGGTAGAAGTCGCGCCGGATGTCGTGGCGGAAGAACCGGACCATCTCCCGCACCAGCGGACCCACCCGCTGAGCGTCCCCGTCGCGCACGAAGTAGCGCAGCCGGTACGCGGGGGGGACGGGGACGAGGGCGTCGGCGGCGAACAGGCCGCGCCGGGCGCCGGCCAGGGCCGCCTCGCTCACGTCCACGGCGACGATCTCGACGGGCCACCCCGGCCCGGGCCGGAGGTGCTCCAGGACCGTCATCGCCACCGAGTAGGGCTCCTCGCCGGTGGCGCATCCCGCGCTGAGGATCCGGAGCCCGGAGGCCCGGTCAGGTGGGAACGAGGCCGCCACCTCGGGCAGCACGACCTCCGCCAGCAGCCGGTGGTGGCCCCGGTAGCGGAAGAACGCGGTCTCGTGGACGTGGAGCGTCGCTTCGAGGTCCGCGTAGGGGGGCTCGCCGGTCGAGGCCGACGCCTCCACGGCCTCTACCCACGCCTCCTCGCTGGAGACGCCAGCCCGGGCCATGGCGGCGCGGGCGCGCGACTCGAGGAAGGGCCGCCGCCCGTCGTCGAAGGCGACGCCGGTGTGCGCCGTGACGACGCGGGCGAGCCGGTCGAGGTGCGCGGGCCTCATCCCTTCTCCGTCAGGCGGCCAGCCTGAAGCGGGAGAGGCTCGCCATGAGCCGCTCGGCCAGCCGCGCCAGGTGGTCCACCGTCTTCCGCGTGGCCGCCACGCCCTTCTCCGTCTGCACGGCCACGCCGGCGATGGACTGCACCGCCACGGCCACGCTCTCCACCCCGCGCACCTGCTGGTGGGTGGCCAGCGAGATGTCCTGGGCGAGCTCCGCCGACTTCCGCGAGATCTCGGCGATCTCGCGGAGGCTCTCGCCGGCCTGGACGGTGACCCTGTAGCCCGCCTCCACCTCCCTGGTGCCCTCCTCCATCGCCACCACGGCCTGCTGGGTCTCGTTCTGGATGGTCCGGATGAGCACCACGATGTCCCTGGCCGCCGTGGCCGACCGCTCCGCCAGGCGCCGCACCTCCTCGGCCACCGCCGCGAACCGGAGCCCGTGCTCTCCCGCCCCGGCCGCCTCGATGGCGGCGTTCAGCGCGAGCAGGTTGGTCTGCGACGCGATCTCCTCGATGGTGTTCACGATCTCGGAGATCTCCAGCGACCGGTCGGCGAGGCTCTTGATCCGCCGGGCGATCGCCTGGACGTCGCCGCGGATCTGCTGCATCCCGGCCAGGCTCGCCCGCACCGCCTGCTCGCCCTTCTGCGACGACTCCAGGGTGAGCCGCGCGGCCTGCGCGGAGGCGGCGGCGCTCTCGGCCACCTGGCGCACCGAGAGCGTCAGCTCCTCCATGGCGCTCGACACGCCCACGGTCTCCCGGGACTGGGCCTGGGCGCCGGCGGCCACCTGCTCCATCGCCGCGATCATCTCCCCGGCCCCGCCCGACACCTCCTGGGCGGCCTCGCGGACGTCCCGGATCAGCACGGCCAGCTCCTCCACCATGACGTTGATGGCGTCCACCACGCTGCCCAGGACGTCGGCGGTCACCTCGCCCCGCCGCGTCAGGTCCCCCCGGGCCACCTCGGTGGCGACGTCCAGGAACCGCGTGATGTTCCGCTGCAGCTCCTCCCGCCGGCGCCGCTCCTCGTCGCGCTCGGCCTCCGTCTGCACCAGCGAGCGAAGGCGGACGACCGCGTCGTTGAAGGTCTGGGCCAGCTGTCCGATCTCGTCCCGGGAGGCGACCGGCACCAGCCGCGACAGGTCGCCCTGGCCGACGCGCTCGGCGACCCGCACCAGCTGCCGCACGGGCCGCGTGATCCGCCGCGCGAAGAGGACGCCCGCGAGGACCGCGGCCACGGCCGCGCCGGCGAAGACCAGGAGGAGCTGCCGCCCGGCGCGGGCCGCGGCCGCCTCGATGACGGACCGGTCCATGCCGACCCGGACCGTCCCCAGCTGGCCGGCCAGGACGGGCACCCCCACGTCGATGACCTGGCGCCGCGCGCCGGTGACGGGGTCCGGGTAGTCGATCTCGCGGACCTGCAGGGCGGCGTCGCCGGGCACCGGGTTCCGGTCCACGATGCCGTCCGGCACCAGCGGTGAGAACGTGTGCGCCACCAGGGCCTTCCGGGCGTCGTACACCATCACGTAGGCGACGCCGCCGATGGCTGCGAACTGGTCCACCACCGCCTGCACGGTGGAGGCGTCGCGGTTGAGGAGCAGGTCCACGCCCGAGCTGGCCAGGCTCCGGGCGATGGCGGTGCCCTTGGAGGTGAACTCCTCCGTCATGCTGCTCCGGAGGGCGCGCACCGAGACGGTCCACGTCACGGCGGCCAGGGGCACCAGGGTCGCCGTGAGGAAGAGGATGATCTTCGCCAGCAATCCGAACCGGAGCCCCCGGGCCCTCACGGCGGTCCCCTCGCTCACGCCTTGACGGCCGCGGTCCAGTCGGAGACGGGGACCCAGCGCCCGTTCTCCACCCGCGTGAAGTACACGGAGTCGAGCCCCTGGTGGCGCTCGGGCCCGAAGCTGAGCGGCGCGCCGATCCCGAGGTCGACGTCGCGCATGGACTCCAGCGCCGCCCGGAGGCCCGGCCGCGTGGGGTTCGGCCCGGCCCGCCGCAGGGCCTCCACGATCACCCGCGCGTTGACGAAGCCCTCCAGGCTGATGAAGCTGTACCGCTCCGGCGTGTAGGCCGGGTCCCGGAGGCCCTCGGGCACCTGCGGCCCGTGCCGGTCCATGAGCGTCCGGTACTCGACCACGGCCGGCAGCGTGAGGTCGTCGTAGCTCGGCACCACCTGCGAGTTGACCAGGGCCCGCGTGTAGTCGCGGCCCGTGGCGCGGCCGTGCCGGAGGAGCAGGGCGAGCATCGCGTCCGAGCCCACGAACGACACGTTGGCGATGGGCACGTCCCAGCCGAGGTCGCGGGCGGAGCGGACGAACGCGCCGCAGCCCTGGTAGGCGCCGGTGCAGAGGACGACCTCCACGCCCGCCTGGCGCAGGGCGCGCGCCGCCGGGGCCATGTCCTCGTCGAAGGGGGCGCCCCGCCGGTACGTCGCCTCGGCCACGATCCGCGCCCCGCGCGCCGCCAGGCCGCGGGCCACGCCGTCGGTGCCGCTGCGCCCGTAGGCGTCGATCTGGTAGAAGACCCCGAACCGGCGGGCGCCGGCCGCCCAGAACCGCTCCACCAGCGCCATCATCTCCTGCCGGTACGCCGCCCGGATGTTGAAGACCTGGTCCACGTACGGCGGCTCGCGCTGCGGCTGGGCGCCGGTGAAGTTGCCGACCAGGATGACGTGCCGGTCCGCGTAGCGCTTGATGACGGGCAGCGCCCGCGTGAGCGTGGGCGTGCCGACGTAGTTGGAGAGGAAGAAGACGTCCTCGCGCTCGATGAGCCGGATGGTGTTGCGGATGCAGGGATTGGGCTCGTACCCGTCGTCCAGGGCGACCACCGTGATGGCGCGGCCGTGCACGCCGCCCCGGGCGTTCACCTCCGCGTACCAGGCCTGGGCGCCGCGGTAGAACTCCGTGCCCAGGCCGGCCGCGGTGCCCCGGAAGGCGGCGCTCATCCCGATGCGGATCTCGCGCTCCGTCAC
>JBBIOF010000299.1:0-4071 GCA_037443505.1 Candidatus Rokuibacteriota bacterium | reverse complement strand
GGCGGCGCGGCGAGCGGAGCGGCTGCGCGAGCGGCTGCGGGCGCTGCTCGGGGACGTCCCGCTCGACGAGGCGAGGATCCTCGCCGAGGTGGCGGTGTGGGCGCAGAAGACCGACGTCACCGAGGAGCTGACGCGGCTCCGCGCCCACCTGGACGAGTTCGGGCTCATGCTGGACAAGGGCGGGCCGGTGGGCCGGCCGTTCGACTTCCTGATCCAGGAGCTGAACCGCGAGGTGAACACCGTCGCCGCCAAGGCCGACGACCTCGAGCTCGGCCAGGCCGCGCTCGCCGCCAAGAACGTCGTCGAGAAGATGCGCGAGCAGGTGCAGAACCTTGAATAGGCGGAGGAGCCGTGGCGAGCCGGTCGGGAGCGCGGTTGGTGAACGTGGGGCACGGCAACGTGGTGGTCGCCGACCAGATCGTGGCGATCGTGGGGCTCGACTCGTTACCCGTGAAGCGGCTGATTGAGAGCGCCAAGGGCAGCACCAAGCTGGTGGACGCGACGAACGGACGGCGCACCCGGGCGGTCATCGTGACCGAGAGCGATCACCTGATCCTCTCGTCCCTCGAGCCCGCGACGCTGGCCCAGCGCCTCGCCACCGAGCGGGGCGCTGCCGGTGATTAGGCGGCGGGGCACGCTGTTCGTCGTCTCGGCGCCCTCGGGTGCGGGCAAGACCACCCTCTGCCGGGAGGTCCGCCTGCGGCTGCCGGACCTCGCCTACTCCGTCTCCTACACCACGCGGGCGCCGCGGCCGGGCGAGATCGGCGGGGTGGACTTCTGGTTCGTGAGCGAGGCCGAGTTCCGGGCGCTGCGCGAGCGGGGGGAGTTCGCCGAGTGGGCCAGCGTCCACGGCAACCTGTACGGCACGCGGGCCCGCGTCCTGGAGGAGGCGCTGGAGGCGGGGCACGACGTCCTCCTCGACATCGACACGCAGGGCGCCGACCAGCTCCGCCGGCGCTATCCCCAGGCGGTGCTGGTGTTCATCGTGGCGCCGTCCATGGCCGAGCTGGAGCAGCGCCTGCGCGAGCGCCGCTCCGACGCCGAGGAGGAGATCGCGCGCCGGCTGCGCCGGGCGCGCGAGGAGGTGGCCATGTGGCGCACCTACCACTACCTGGTGGTGAACCGCGACCTCAAGGAGGCGGCCGACCAGCTGACGGCGATCGTCGTGGCCGAGCGCGCCCGGACCACCCGGCTCACGCTCAGGCTCCCGGACCTCGAGATCCCCTGACAAGGAGGGTTCACGTCGACATGGCATTCCCGTCGCTCGAGAACGCGCTGAACAAGGTCTCCAACCGCTACCTGCTGGTGGTGCTGTCCGCCAAGCGGGCGCGCCAGATCAACCGCGGCGCACCCCCGCGCGTGGAGACCCGGCACCGGAAGCCCACCAGCATCGCGCTGGAGGAGATCTCGCACGGCAAGATCGAGTACCGGCTGAAGGACGAGGCGGAGACCAAGGCCTGATGGCGAGCCTCCACGGCAAGGAGCTGGTCCTGGGCGTGACGGGGTCCATCGCCGCCTACAAGGCGGCGTACCTGGTCCGCGAGCTCACGCGGCAGGGCGCCGGCGTCACGGTGTGCCTGACCGAGCATGCCACCCGGTTCGTGGGCCCGCTCACCTTCCGGACCCTCTCCGGCCGGCCCGTCCTCACCGACCTGTTCGACCCCGGCAGCGCGGAGGCCGTCGAGCACGTGGCGCTGGCCGAGCGCGCCGACGCGGTGGTGGTGGCGCCGGCCACCGCCAACCTCCTCGCCAGGGCGGCCCACGGCCTGGCCGACGACTTCCTGACCACCCTCCTGCTGGCGGCGCGCTGTCCCGTGCTCCTGGCGCCCGCCATGGACGGCGGGATGTGGAGCCACCCCGCCGTGGTGGCCAACGTGGCCCGGCTCCGGGAACGCGGCGTGACCGTGCTCGAGCCCGAGACGGGCGAGCTGGCCTCCGGGCTCAGCGGCAAGGGGCGGCTGCCCGAGATCGAGCAGATCATCGAGGCCCTGCTGGCGCTCCTCAACCCCGTGCGCGACCTGGCCGGGGAGCGCCTGCTGGTCACCGCGGGTCCCACCCGCGAGCCCATCGACCCGGTCCGCTACAT
The DNA here is from genome assembly GCA_037443505.1 of Candidatus Rokuibacteriota bacterium. Lineage (GTDB taxonomy): Bacteria > Methylomirabilota > Methylomirabilia > Rokubacteriales > CSP1-6 > JBBIOF01. The sequence goes on along the minus strand of JBBIOF010000299.1, from coordinate 1,985 downwards.
CTCGAACCGGTCCTCGGGGAAGATGGGCTACGAGTTGACCCGGGCCGCCCTCCGGCGGGGCGCCCGCGTGGTCCTCGTCTCCGGGCCGACGGCGCTGGCGCCGCCGCCCGGCGCCGTCGTCGTGCCGGTCCAGACCGCCGAGGAGATGCGCGAGGCGGTGCTGCAGCACGCCGCCGACGCCACCATCGTGATCAAGGCGGCGGCCGTGGCCGACTACCGGGCCAGGCACCCCTCGGCCGCCAAGATCAAGGGCAAGCGGGACCTGACGCTGGAACTCACGCCGAACCCGGACATCCTGGGCGAGCTGGCCGCTCGCCGGCCGCAGGCGTTCCTGGTGGGCTTCGCCGCCGAGACGCACGACGTGGCGGCGCACGCCCGCGAGAAGCTCCGCAGCAAGGGCATCGACCTGCTGGTGGCCAACGACGTGAGCCGGGCCGGGATCGGCTTCGAGGCGGACGACAACGAGGTCCTGATCGTCGATCGGTGGGGCGGCGAGTGCGCCCTGCCCCGCATGCCGAAGGCGGCGCTGGCCGACGCCATCCTGAGCCACGTCCTCGCCGTGCGCGCGGCCGCCGCCGACCGGGTCCCACGCTGAGCAGCGATCCCCGCACCGCGCTGGCCGGGGCGCTCGACGCGCTCCGCGCCACCCTGGCCCACCACCGCGACCTGGGCTTCACCGAGGTCGCCCTCGCGGGCGAGTACCTGCTCGGCCCCGAGGAGGCGCTCGCCGCGCAGGAGCGGGCCCTGCAGGGCTGCCGCCGCTGCAAGCTCTGCGAGGGCCGGACCACGGTGGTGTTCGGCTCGGGCAACGCACGGGCCGAGCTGGTGGTGATCGGCGAGGGGCCGGGGGCCGACGAGGACGCCCAGGGCAAGCCCTTCGTGGGGCGCGCTGGGCAGCTCCTGACCAGGATGCTGGAGTCCGTGCAGCTCGCCCGGGAGGAGGTCTACATCTGCAACACCGTGAAGTGCCGCCCGCCCGGCAACCGGAACCCCGAGCCGGACGAGCTGTCAGCCTGCGCGCCCTTCCTGGCGGCCCAGCTGGACGTGCTCCAGCCGAAGGTCGTGCTGGCCCTGGGCAGCGTCGCCACCCAGGCGCTCCTCGGGACGAAGGAGCCGATCGGCAAGCTCCGCGGCCGGGTGCACCCCTACGGCCAGGCGGTGCTGATCCCGACGTTCCACCCCGCCTTCCTGCTGCGCAACCCGGGTCAGGAGTACAAGCGCATGGCCTGGGAGGATCTCAAGCTCGCCAGACGGGAGTACGACCGCCGCCGGACGCGATGAGGATCGCTGGGCTCGCGGCCGGCGGGGCGGCGCCCGGCCAGGCGGCGGGCCGCACCCGGTCATGATCGCCGACGTCGCGTTCGACGCCCCGCTGCCCCCGTTCAGCTACCGCGTCCCCGAGGGCTGGGTCCTCGCCCCCGGCCAGCGGGTGCTGGCCGAGCTCCACCGCGCCGCCAGGGTGGGCGTCGTCGTGGCGCTGCACAAGGCCGCCGGGGAGCGCCTCAAGCCCCTCCTGCAGGTGATCGATCCCGCCCCGCTCCTCGCGCCGCCCGCGCTCGACCTGGCCCGCTGGGTGGCTGCCGAGAGCCTGTCGAGCACGGGGTCGGCATGGCTCGCGTTCCTACCACCTCCGGCTCCGGCCGTTTCGGGTCGGGGCTCGCCGCCCGGGGCGCCTGAGTCGAGGGGGAGTTCCGGACGCCCGCCGCTCGCTCAAGCGAAGGGGGCCACGCACTCCGCCAGCCCGACACTCGGGGCGCCCCGACCGAGCCCCGGCGCCCCTCGACCGCACGATCCGTTCACGGGTCCCGAGCCGCTCGCCGGGGACGGCGCTACCGGCCGGCCCGCCGTCGGGGAGGTGCAGGGCCTGAAGGCCGACGGTCGTGCCGAGGCCGATGAGCGACAGCATGAGCGGCGCCGGGGTGCTGGTCGTCTGGGTGATGGCCGGGGCGTTCGTGGTCCCGGCGAGCGCGACGGCGAGGCCGGCC
>JBBIOF010000298.1:0-4076 GCA_037443505.1 Candidatus Rokuibacteriota bacterium | reverse complement strand
GGCGCGCGCCCCGTGGGCCGCCCCCTGCTGGACGCGACCAGCGGGATCCGCCACGACCCCGACGCGCTCGCCCGGTGCCTGCTGGAGCTGGGACCGCTGGAGGTGGAGGCGGGCCGGCGCTGAGCTCGGGCTCCCGGGCCGCAGGGCGCGCGGACGGGCAGGGAGCCGGAACCCGACGAGGAGCCCGTCGGCGGGACCGCCGCCGGACCGCGAGGGGGTGGGAACCGCCGCTGGCAGGTCCCGCGAGGCGGTCTGCCCGCCGAGGTAGACGACCCCGTCACCGCTCACGGCGCAGCTCCGTCCCTGGTCGTCACCGGTTCCCCCCACGAGGGTCGAGAAGCGAAGCCGCGCCAGGTCGGGGGAGAGGCTGACGAGGAAGGCGTCGCTTCCCCCCCGGTGCACGGCGCCGGTCGTGGTGGGGAACGAGGCCCCGTGCGTCGTCCCGGCGGCGTGGACGTCACCGGCGGCGTCGACGCAGATGCCCTCCACGGAATCCGCGGCTGCCGTGCCGAGAAACGTCGCGGCGAGGAGGCGGGAGCCGTCGGCCGAGAGCCTGGCGACGACGGCGTCCACGCCACCGTTGAACGAGCTGTCCCAGCCACGCGCGGGGAAGTCCGCCGACGAGGTGGAGCCGCCGACCAGGATGGCGTCGGAGCCGTCGAGCGCCAGGTTGTGCGTCTCGATGTCTTCGTCCCCGCGGCCGCCCAGGAGCGTCGCGAACAGGAGGGTGGAGCCGTCCCCGGAGACCTTCACCAGATAGAAATCGCTCCGGCCGTTGTGGCTGCGGTCGTGCGCGCCGGCCGTGGTCGGCGCGTCGGTCGATCGCGTCGTCGTCAGCAGGACCGGATTGCCGCGCGAGTCCACCCGGATCGACGGGGTCTGGCCCTCGGCCCCGCTGCCGCCCACGAAGCGGGCCCAGTCGATCCGCGAACCGTCGGCCGCGACGCGGGCGATGACCGCGTCGCCGCCGCCCCCGGGGCCGTCGAGGAAGCGGCGCTGGACGCCGGGGGGGTAGGCGCCGTGGCGGTAGCCGGCGGCGAGGAAGACGCGGCGATCGCGATCCAGCGCGAGGTCCCGGACGATCTGGGGATCACCGGTGCCGAAGTAGCTGCAGAAGACTCGCCGGGCCCCGTCCGGGGTGAGCTTGCACACGAACCCGTCCTGCGGGCCGTAGAACGCGGCCTCCTGGCCGCCCTGGAACGCGGTCTGGAAGGCGCCCTCGGTGACCGGGAAGCCCCGGCCCGCCCGGCCGGCGACGTAGACGTACCCCAGGTCGTCGACCTCGACCGCATACGCCCTGTCGTAGTTGGGGCCCCCCAGCCGGGTGGACCAGAGGAGCTTTCCCGCGGCGCTCCACTTCATCACGAACGCGTCGGAGGGGCGGATGCCCCGCGAGTCCGGAGCGCCCGGATTCACGATCGAAGCGGTGACGGGGAAGTCGGACGACTCGGTGCCGCCGGCGACGTAGACGTCGCCGGCCGCATCCACGGCGACGTCCCGGACCTGGTCGAAGCTCCGGCCCCCGACGGCGAAGGCGATCGTGAGGCCCTCGTCGGCCAGGCCCGGGGCCAGGGCGGCCGCGGCAAGGAGGGAGCCGGACGCGGCGACCGCGGCGACGCGGCCGCGTCCCGGAGGTCTCACCCCCACCGCGCCGCCGATCGCAGCCCGCGGAGGGCCCGCCGGAGGACGAAGTACGGCGTCTGCCGCGACCGGAGGTACGCCCGCCAGCGGCGGGGGCTCCGGAAGTACCACATCTCGATGCGCGGCAGGTCGTAGGGGTCGGACGTGGACCCCGCCCGGGCCAGACGCGTGCCCACGGCCAGGCGATAGTGGCGCTCGACCTCCCGGCGGACCTCCACGGTGGTCCGGCCGAACGGAGGCGCGAAGGCCACCACGCGGCGGCCGGTGAGCGCCTCCAGGACCTCCCGCGCCCCCGCGATCTCGCGCACTCGCTGGTCCGGCGCCAGGCGGGTGAGGTCGACGTGGCTCATCCCGTGGCCGCCGAAGTCCACGCCCGCCCGGGCCAGCGCGACCACCGTGTCCGGGTCCAGGAGGCGCCGGCGGCGCCCGGCAGGCTCCCAGTCGTCCCAGCCCCCCATCTTGCCCGCCGGCACGAAGACGGTGGCGCTCCACCCACGCGCGTCGAGCGCGGGGAAGGCGGCGGTGGCGAAGTCCGCGAAGGCGTCGTCGAAGGTGAGGATCACGGTGCGCTCGGCAGGCGGTGCCCCGCCGCGGAGCCACCCGTCCAGGTCGGCCAGCGCCGCCGCACGGTAGCCGCAGTCGGCCAGCACGTCGAGCTGCTCGCGGAAGACCGCCGGGGCGATGCAGGTGGGTGCCGGCCCGTCGGAGATGGAGTGGTACATGAGGATGTCCACTCCCGGCCGCGGGCTCACGCGGAGGCCCCCGCGGGCGCCTCCCAGGGCACCACGCCGTACCTGGCGGCCGCGGTGGTCCTGAGGATGTCGAAGTACCGCTCGAGGTGGGCCTGCCGGCACCAGTGGCGGAGGAAGGCCCGATAGCCGTTCTCGCCGAGGCGCTCCCGGAGCTCCGGCGCGGCGATCATCCGCGCGAGCGCGTCCCGCAGCTCGTCGTCCGTCCGGAAGAGGAGCCCCCCGTTGCTGTCCTGGACCACCTCGGACAGGCCCCCGAGGTCGCGGGCGATCACCGGCGTCCTGCGCGCGAACGCCTCGATGATGATGATGCCGAAGGTCTCGATGGTGAGCGAGGGGACCACGCAGGCCAGGGCGTGGGCGTAGAGGCGGCCCAGCTCGCGAGGGGGCACCGCGCCCAGGAACCGGATCCTGGGATCGCCCGCCGCCATGGCGCGGAGCGCCGGCTCGTAGGTGCCCGTGCCCGCCACCAGGAGATCCGCGCTCGGCACCGTGCGGAATACCTGGATCAGCGACTGGAGCCCCTTGATCAGCTCGAGCCGCCCCACGAAGAGGAAGTAGGAGTCGGGGTGCGGGCGGGGCCCGGGGCTCGTCCAGTCCTCGTCGGCGCGGTCCACGAAGTACGGCAGGTGGCCGACCGGGCGGGGAAAGCCGCGCTCGGCGTGCATGCGCGCGGTGAACCGGCTGGGGGCCAGGAACTGATCGACGTGGGCGGCCTCGCGCCGCAGCAGGCCCGTGTAGCGCCAGAGCTGGGGCGGCCGCCCCGCCATCAGCGTGCAGCGCAGGCACTGTGCCCGCTCGCACGGCCGCCGGTTGAACTTCCAGAGGACGTGCGTGGGGCAGATGAGCCAGTGCTCGTGGGTGGTGTAGAGCTTCACCGGGCGCCCGGCGGCGGGGACGAGCCCGAGGGCGCGCGGGCCCAGCAGGGAGACGTTGTGGAAGTGGATGACGTCCCACGGGCGGCTGTCCAGCACGCGGCGCAGGGCGCGCATCTTGAGCCAGGGGCGGCCGGTCTGGTGGCTGGCCAGGGGCGAGAGCGGGCCGAAGCCGCTTCGCAGGGGATGGACCACCACGTTCGGGTGGCCGGGGAACCCGACCGGGGGCGGGCCCGGGTGCAGGAGGTGGTAGGCGTCCAGGCAGTGGACGACCTCCACGTGGTGGCCCTCGTCGCCCAGCGCGTGAGCCAGCCGGTAGATGTACATCGCGTCGCCGCCGAAGCTGTACGGCGGGTAGAAAGTTGTCAGGTGCAGGAAGCTGAGGGGCCGGCCCGTGCGGCTCATCGCGACGGCGCCTCGGACGCGGGCAGGCGCGCGGGCGCGTGGACGAGCCGCCTCCGCCCGCTCGCGTAGAAGACCACGCCGAGCAGGCTGATCAGCGCGGTGAGGACCCGCCAGGCGAGCAGGCTGTCGGCGCCGCTGCTCGCGCCGACCAGCGCGAACAGGCGCTCGAACGCTGCCTCGCCGACGCCGAGGCCCCCGGGAGTCAGCGGGAGCGCGTTGGCCACGAGGCCGAGCGGGATGAGCAGGGCCATCGGCCAGGCGAAGTCCCCGGCGTGCGTGGCGAGGACGAGGAGGAGGATCGCGGCGACCGCCATGGCGTGGGTGATCAGGGACAGGGCGAGCGCGCCGGCCAGCACGCCCGGGCGGCCGCGGAAGCCCCGCAGGGTGGCCAGGGCCCCGGCGGCCA
>JBBIOF010000297.1:0-4081 GCA_037443505.1 Candidatus Rokuibacteriota bacterium | reverse complement strand
CGCCGGCTGGTGGTCAAGGTGGGCAGCGGTCTGGTCGCCACCCCCGAGGCCGGCGCCGATCCCGCGCGCATCGAGGCCCTCGCCGCGGAGATCGCGGGCGTGCGGCAGGGGCGGGAGGTGGTCCTGGTCACCTCGGGCGCCATCCTGACCGGCACGGCCCGCCTGGCGCTGCCCCGCCGACCCCGCTCCATCCCCGAGAAGCAGGCGGCGGCCGCCGTGGGCCAGTCGGCGCTGATGTGGCACTACGAGGCCGCCTTCAAGCGGCACGGCATCGCCGTGGGGCAGGTCCTGCTCACCGCGCAGGACATCAGCGACCGGGTCCGCTACCTGAACGCGCGCAACACGCTCCGGACCCTGCTGCGCCTCCACGTGCTGCCCATCGTGAACGAGAACGACACCGTGGCGGTGGAGGAGATCAGGGTCGGCGACAACGACAACCTCTCGGCGCTGGTCGCCTCGCTCATCGACGCCGACCTGCTCGTCCTGCTGACGGACGTGGCCGGGCTCTACACCGAGGACCCGGCGGTGAACCCGGCCGCCCGCAAGATCGACACTGTGGAGGCCGTCACGCCGGAGGTCGAGCGCCTGGTCTGGGACCGCTCGGGACGGATCTCGGTGGGCGGCATGGCGACCAAGCTGGAGGCGGCGCAGAAGGCGGCCGGGGCGGGCATCCCCATGGTCATCGCGAGCGGCCGGGAGCCGGGGGTGCTCGGCCGGGTGCTGGCGGGGGAGCCGGTGGGCACGTTCTTCAAGCCCCGCGCCGACCGGCTGGCGGCGCGGAAGCGGTGGATCGCGTTCGCGGTGCCGCCCCGGGGCCGGCTCACGGTTGACGCGGGCGCGCTCCGGGCATTAACTCAGCAAGGCAGGAGCCTGCTGCCGTCCGGGGTGGTGGACGTCCAGGGCGAGTTCTCCGCTGGCGAGGTGGTCGCGGTGGTGAGCGAGGCGGACGGCAGGGAGTTCGGCCGCGGCCTGGTCAACTTCGACGCCGCCGAGCTCAGGAAGATCCGGGGAGCGAGGACGTCGGAGATCGAGGCCCGGCTGGGCTGCAGGAGCTTCGACGAGGTGATCCACCGGGACAACCTGGTCATCCTTTGACCGGAGGACGGAGGGAGCGCATGGACGTCAGGAGCCTCGTGGAATCCAGGGCGCGCGCGGCGCGCCAGGCCGCCCGGGCCCTGGCCCTCTGTCCGACCCGCATCCGGAACGAGGCCCTGCTGCAGATGGCGCGCGGGCTGGAGGAGAAGGCCGCGGCCCTGCTGGAGGCCAACCGCGCGGACCTGGAGCGGGCGCGGGGCGCGGGGCATCCGCGGGCGTTCCTCGACCGCCTCACGCTCACGGAGCCGAGGATCGAGGAGATGGCGGGCGGCCTGCGCCAGATCGCCGCGCTGCCCGACCCCGTCGGGGCGGTCGTGGAGACGTGGCGGCGGCCCAACGGCCTCGAGATCTCGCGGGTCCGGGTCCCGCTGGGGGTCGTCGGCTTCATCTACGAGTCCCGCCCCAACGTCACGGCCGACGCCGCCGGCCTGTGCGTGAAGTCCGGCAACGCGGTGGTCCTGCGGGGCGGCAGCGAGGCCATCGAGTCCAACGCCATGATCGCCGCGGTCCTGGCCAAGGCGCTGGAGAAGGCCGGGGCCCCCGCCGACGCCATCCAGTTCGTGGACACACCGGATCGTGCGGCGGTGGCCGCGCTCCTGGAGCTGGACGGCCTGGTCGACCTGGTCATCCCGCGGGGCGGCGAGGAGTTCGTCCGCTGGGTGGCGGAGCGCTCCAGGGTCCCGGTGCTCAAGCACGACCGGGGCCTGGTGCACGTCTACCTGGACGCCGACGCCGACCTCGAGATGGCCACCGCCATCGTGGTCAACGCCAAGGTCCAGCGGCCCGGGGTCTGCAACGCCGTGGAGACGCTGCTGGTGCACCAGGCGGCCGCCCCCCGCCTGCTGCCGCCGCTCGCCGCCAGACTGGCCGAGGCGGGGGTGGAGCTGAGGGGCTGTCCGCGCACGGTGGCCCTCGTGCCCGCCGCCCGGCCGGCGAGCGCGCGGGACTGGGACGAGGAGTACCTGGACCTGATCCTGGCCGTCCGGGTGGTGGACGACCTGGACGAGGCCCTGCAGCACATCCGGCGCCACAGCTCGGGGCTGGCGGAGGCCATCGTCACCAACACGCTCGCCCACGCCCGCCGGTTCACCCGGGAGGTGGACTCGGCCGTGGTGCTCGTGAACGCGTCCACCCGCTTCGTGGACGGGAACCAGTTCGGCATGGGCGCCGAGATGGGCATCTCCACGTCGCGCGTGCACGCCCGGGGCCCGGTGGGCGTCCAGGAGCTGACGACGACCAAGTACGTCGTGCTGGGCGAAGGCCAGGTCCGCGACTAGTGCGCCGGCGGCCCCCCTCGCCAGAGGTCCGGGGGTAGCTGTGGCCCGGATCGCGGTCTTCGGCGGCTCCTTCAATCCCATCCACTACGGACACCTCCTGCTGGCGGACGAGGTCCTCGAGCGGCTGGGCCTGGACCGGGTGCTGTTCGTGCCGGCCGGCCTGCCGCCGCACAAGTCGCCGGCCACGCTCGCTCCAGCCGCGGACCGGTACGCGATGGTCCGGCTGGCCGTGGCCGGGCACCCCCGCTTCGACGTGTCCGACCTGGAGCTGCGCCGGCCGGGACCGTCCTACACCGTGGACACCCTGGAGGCCCTGGCGCCGGGAGGCGACGAGCTGCTCCTGCTCATTGGCTCCGAGACCTTCCTGGACTTCCTGTCCTGGCGGGCGCCCCGCCGCATCGCTCAGCTCGCCCGCCTGGTGATCGTGCCCCGGTGGGGGAGCGCCTTCGATCCCGAGGGGGCCGCCGCGCAGAAGGTGTTGCGGGCGATCGGGATGGAGGGATTCGCCCGGGCGGAGGAGGGGGCGGCACCGCCGCGAACCGTCCTGATCGTGCACGCCACCTCCCTGCCCATCTCGTCGTCGGACCTCCGGGCCCGGGTCCGGGGCGGGCGCTCGCTGGCCTACCGGCTGCCGGACACGCTCATCGCCTACATCGACGCGCGCGGGCTTTACCGGGAGCCGGGCGCGTGATCGCCCGGCTGGGCGGGGTCCAGAAGGTGCGGCGGGCCGCCCGGGCCGCCCTGGACAGGAAGGCCCTGGATCTCCTGGTCCTGGACGTCCGGGGGCTCAGCAGCGTGACGGACTACTTCGTGGTCTGCAGCGGGAAGTCGACCACTCACCTGACGACCATCGCGGACGCCATCCGGGAGGCGCTCAAGGAGGCTGGCGTCCGGCCCCTCCACAGCGAGGGCGTGGCGGACAGCGGCTGGATCCTCCTCGACTACGGCGACGTCCTGGTGCACGTCTTCCTGGAGGAGACGCGGATGTACTACGCCCTGGAGCGGCTCTGGGGCGATGCGCCGGCGGTGCCGCTGGAGGGGTGATGCGGGGCCGGGCCCAGTTGCGTGGCCGGATAGTTGATGTTAGCGTAGCCCGACACCCCCGCAGTGACGGAGGTCCCGATGAGAAAAGATCGACTGGCGTACTTCAAAAAGCGCCTGCTCGAGAAGCAGCACCAGTTGATGGAGGAGGTCGGCCGGAGCGCGCTGTACGGCAAGGACCAGGAGGACGACTCGATCAAGGACCTGGGCGACCAGGCCAACACCGCCTACACGCGCGAGTTCTTCTTCGAGCTGGGCAACGGAGACCGTCGCCTGCTCCGGGACGTCACCCTGGCGCTGCGGAAGATCGAGGATGGCTCCTTCGGGGACTGCGAGCGGTGCGGCGAGCCCATCGCCGACAAGCGCCTGGACGCGTTGCCGTTCGCGCGGTACTGCATCAACTGCCAGCGGGTGGTCGAGGAGGAGGAGCGCATGGCGACGGGCTGAGGCCCGCCGCCGTCCCGCGTCCCCGGTCGCCGCACCCGCCTTCTCGCCCGTCATGCCCTCCCTGATCGGCTCCCTCCGCGCCCTCGCCGCCGTCGGCAGGATGGCGGCGCGCATCCTGGGCGCCGCCCCGCTGGCGCCCCCGGTGGATCCGGCCGTGGCGGAGCTCGTCCGCCGCGGCGACGACGCGGTGCGGCTGGGACGGCCCGACGAGGCCCGGCGCC
>JBBIOF010000296.1:0-4081 GCA_037443505.1 Candidatus Rokuibacteriota bacterium | reverse complement strand
GGGGCGCGCTGGCCGTGGCCGGGGCCGGGTTCCAGGCGCTGGCGCGCAACCCGCTGGCCGAGCCCTCGGTGCTGGGCGTCTCCAGCGGCGCCGCCTTCGGCGTCGTCGTGGGCCAGCTCCTGGGGAGTGCGGAGACCATGACGGACGCGGTGCGGCTGGCGCTGTTCGGGTTCGCGGGCGCCCTGGTCGCGGGCGTCGCCGTGTACCTGATCGCGGCGGTGGAGGGAGGCCTGCCGGTGCAGACGCTCCTGCTCGCGGGCGTCATCGTAGGCATCTTCTTCGCGTCGGCCATCACCGTGATCACCTCGCTGGTGGACATCGACCGGCTGGGCGGGATCGTCCACTGGCTGCTGGGCAACGTGGCCGCGGTCCCGCCTCCCTCGCTGGCGGCCTTCGCCGCGCTGGCGGCGCTGGGGTTCTGGCTGGTCGTGGGGCGCGCCCGCGAGCTGAACGTCCTGGCGCTGGGCGAGGAGGCCGCGCTCCAGCTGGGGGTGAACGCCGAGCGGCTCAAGGTGCGCGTCTTCGCCGGCGCGGCCCTGCTCACCTCGAGCGTGGTGGCCTTCGCCGGCCCCATCGGCTTCGTGGGCCTCATCGTGCCCCACGGCCTGCGGCTGCTGCTGGGCCCCGACAACCGCCTGCTGGTGCCCGCCTGCCTGCTGGGCGGCGGCACCTTCCTGCTGGCCGCCGACACGCTGGCCCGCAACCTGGTGGCGCCGGCCGAGCTGTCGGTGGGCGTGATCACGTCCTTCTGCGGGGCGCCCTTCTTCGTCTACCTGCTCCGCACGCGCCACCGGGGCCTGCCGTGACGCCGCTGGTCGAGCTGGCCGGCGTGGCGTACGCCTACCCGGCGGCCGGGCGCCGGCGCGAGCGCCCCTTCGCCCTGGAGGGCGTCTCCTTCGCCGTGGCCCCCGGCGAGGTGCTGGGCGTGATCGGGCCGAACAGCGCCGGGAAGACGACCCTCATCCGGCTGCTCACGCGGGTGGTGGAGCCGCTGCGCGGCGAGGTCCGCTTCGACGGCACGCCGGTGCAGGCGCTCGCCCGGTGGGAGCTGGCCCGCCACGTGGCCGTGGTGCCGCAGGAGCTGCCGCCGCTGCCCTTCACCGTGGAGCAGGTCGCGCTGATGGGGCGCTACCCCCACGCGCCGCGGCGCTTCTTCCAGAGCGCCGGGGACCGGCGCGTCGCCCGGGAGGCGATGGAGCGCACGGGCGTGCTGGACCTCGCGGGCGCCCCCGCCGGGAGCCTGAGCGGCGGCGAGCGCCAGCGGGTGCTCCTGGCCCGGGCCCTGGCCCAGCGGCCGCGGCTGCTGATCCTGGACGAGCCGACGGCGCACCTGGACCTCCGCTATCAGGTCGAGTGCGTCGCGCTGCTCAGGCGCGTGAACCGCGAGGAGGGCGTCACCGTGCTGCTGGTCTCGCACGACCTGGACCTGGCGGCCGGGGTCTGCGACCGCCTGCTGCTGCTGTCCGCCGGGCGGGTGGCGCGGCTGGGCGCGCCCGAGGTGGTGCTCGACGAGGGCCTCCTGTCCGGCGTCTACGGCTGCCCGGTGGTGGTGGAGCGCGCCGCCGGGGACGGCCGGCCCCTGGTGCGGGTCGCCTGGCCCGTCCCGGAGGACGAGGGGAGGTGAGAGCCCCGGTCGCGTGAGAACGCCCCGGGCCAAGGGAAGCTGGTGAGGCTCGACGACGAGCCGAGGCCGGCACGGTCCCGCCACTGTGAGTGGGGAGTGACGTCCCGATCCGGATGCCGGAGCCACTGTCCGCCGCGCGCGGATGGGAAGGTGGGACGATCGCGGCGATCCACGAGTCAGGAGACCTGCCCGGGGCAGTGGCGTCCACCTCTTTCGCGGATGAGGAGTGGAGCATGAAGCGCGCATTCGTCGGCGGTGCCCTCGCGGCGCTGACCGCCCTGCCGGCCGCGGCCCAGGAGCCGCCGCGGCTCGCGCCGGTCGTGGTCACGGCGACCAGGGTCGCCACACCCCAGGAGCAGCTCGGAGCGTCGGTCACGGTGATCACGGAGGACGAGCTGCGCACCCAGAACCACACCCGGATCGAGGAGGCCCTGCGCCAGGTCCCGGGCGTCGAGATCGAGCGCTCGGGCGGCCCCGGCAAGCTCGCCGGCATCAGGATCCGCGGCGCCGGGTCCGCCCAGGTCCAGGTGCTGGTGGACGGCATGCGGGTCAAGAGCCCCACGCTGGGGACGGTGGACCTGTCGGAGCTGTCCCTGGACGCCGTGGACCGGATCGAGGTGATCCGGGGACCGCAGTCCTCGCTCTACGGCGCCGACGCCATCGGGGGCGTCGTCAACATCATCACCCGCAAGGGCCAGGGGCCGCCCCGGGGCCGCCTGGAGGTGGAGGGCGGCAGCTACGCCACGTTCCGCGAGCGCGCCTCGTTCGAGGGCGCCGCCGGGCGCTTCAACGCCGCCTTCTCCGTGAGCCGCTTCGACCACGGCGGCCAGCGGGACAACGACGATGCCGAGCAGACGGCGCTCGCCGGCCGGGTCGGCTACGACTTCCCCTGGAAGGGGGAGCTGTCGCTCTCGGGTCGCTACTCGAAGACGGCCCTGGACCTGCCGGTGGACGACCCGGGGCCGCCCACGGTCTTCGATCCCGACGCGCAGCAGCAGGTGGAGACCTGGCTCTACAACCTCACCTACCGGCAGCCGCTCGCCCGCTGGTGGGAGGTGAGCGCCCGGTACGGCCAGTGGTGGAACAACAGCGGCTTCCAGGACGACCCGCCGCCGGCCGGCGACACGCCGCTCCGCTCGCAGATCAACACCCGGCGGCGCGAGTTCGAGGTGGTCAACGTCTTCCCGCTGGCCGCCTGGACCACGCTCACCGCCGGGGCCGAGCACCGGAACGAGCGGGGGCGGAACCGCGGCGCCTTCCGCGAGGAGATCAACACGATCGGCGCGTTCGTGCAGGACGAGCTGCGCGTCCTCGACCGCGTGTTCCTCACGGGCAGCCTGCGCTGGGAGGACAACGACGTCTTCGGCGACGAGCTGACGCCCCGGGTGGCGGCGGCCGTCCTGGTGAAGGAGACGGGGACCCGCCTGCACGCCTCCTGGGGCCACGGCTTCCGGGCGCCCACCATCAACGACCTCTTTTTCCCCGGCTTCGGCAACCCGGACCTCAAGCCGGAGCGGGCCGAGAGCTACGATGCCGGGCTGGACCAGAAGCTCTGGAAGGAGCGGGTGCGGTTCGGCGCCACCTACTTCCACAACGAGTTCGAGGACCTGATCCAGTTCGCCTTCGTCGGCGGCCAGTTCCTGCCCTTCAACGTCTCCCGGGCGCGGACGCAGGGCGTGGAGACGTACGTGGAGGTGGAGCCCTTCGACTGGCTGCTCCTGTCCGTCAACTACACGCGCACGTCCGCGGTGGACAAGGGCACCCACCAGCCGCTGCGCCGCTTCGCCCCCCACCGCTGGAACGCGGGCGTCACCGTCACGCCCACGCCCCGCCTGAGCCTCTTCGCCCGCGCCCACGTGGTCTCGAGCCAGTTCGAGTCCACGGCGGCAGGGCGGAACCCGGGCTGGCACCGGATCGACGTGGGCGGGACGTGGCGGCTCTGGGACCGCGCCGGGATCATGGAGCGCCTGGAGCTGACCGCGCGCGTGGAGAACCTCAGCGACGAGCGGTACGACGAGGTGCTCGGCTTCCGGGCCCTCGGCTTCAACGCCCTGGTGGGCCTGAGGGCGTACTTCCAGTGAGGGCGGAGTGATCGACGGCATCCGCGTCGAGGCCGACCCGGAGGCGGTGGTGGTGCTGGCCCACCGGCCCCTCCGGGTCGTCTCGTCGGCCGTGGCGGGCGGGGGCCTCGGCCGCGCGCGCGCCGTGGTGAACCTGCGCGTGCCGAAGGGATTCCGCTGCGAGGAGGCCCCCGGAGTCCTGGCCCGCTTCGTGGAGCGGCGCTCGGTGCCGTCGCCGTGGGTGGGCCTCCTCACGGCCGCGGCCACCGAGCACGCGGCGGTGGCGACCGAGGCGGTCGACGGGCTCGCCGCGATGGCGGTCGTGACCGTGGGGCTCGGCAACCGCGTGAGCGCCGGCGGGAGCCCCGTCGCCCCCTGGCGGCCCTCGACGATCAAC
>JBBIOF010000295.1:0-4085 GCA_037443505.1 Candidatus Rokuibacteriota bacterium | reverse complement strand
CGGTCTAATTTAGCCGCGCCGCCGCGCGCCCGCGCTACACGTTGGTCGTGATGGAGGGCGGCTCCTCGTTCAGGGCCCGCGACAGCGCCACGGCCAGCTCGGCGTCGTGCTGGTGGCTGGCCGCGAAGATGCGGCACTGGGCCACCTTCCCGGGCAGGTACTTCAGAATCTCCCTGAGCGGCTCCTTGGCCACCCGCCGGGTGGCCGAGTCGTACACGTAGATCTGCCGGTCGCCCATGCTGAGCGGGTTCAGCGGGCGCGGGTCCTGGAGCGCCATGTCGATGCGGAAGGGGAAGCTTCGGAGGTGCGGCGGCAGGATGGCCCGCACCCGGCGCTCCACGGTCTCCGCGTCCAGGAAGCTGTGGCCCCGGCGCGGCTCGAAGAGGTCGAGCACCTCCTCGTGGGCCATCCGCCACTTGAGCCGACGGTCCAGCACCTGGCGCCACTCGGCCCCCAGCGCCCGCCGGTCCGGCTCCTCGCTGTCGTGCCAGCGCCCCACCTCCTCCAGCAGCGTCCACTCGGTGAGGTGCAGGTACGGGTGCAGCTCCTTGCGCAGGTCGTAGGGAAAGGCCAGCCGCATGGTGTCGCGGAAGATCTCCTTGAGGTGGAGGTCGATGCCGCGCGTGGTGCGGTGGTAGTAGACGTTGGTGTACATGTAGAAGCGGGCGTTGAGGAACATGATGAAGGCCCCGAGCCCGCCCCGGTCCAGCGTGAGCCCCTCCTCGGAGAAGAAGGAGTAGTAGATGATGCGCTCGATGTCGATGGGACCCACGGCCACGCCGCACATGTAGGCGTCCCGTAGCACGTAGTCCATGTTGTCCGCGGTGAAGACTCCGGACAGCAGCGGCTTGAGGTGGGGCAGCCATCGCGGGTGCGAGTCGAGCGGCTGCGTGTAGGCCTTGCCCATCAGGTAGCAGATCCACTCGGGGTCGATGGCCTCCCCGGCGTCGAACGCGCCCGACGGGCTCCGCCGGAGGCTGCGGATCACGTCGCCCAGCTCCTCGCGGATGATCCGCTGGCCCAGCAGCTCGTGGGTCAGCTCGTAGTCCACCAGGAAGTTGTCGTCGAAGAAGTGGCCGAACGGCCCGTGCCCCACGTCGTGCAGGAGCCCCGCCATGCGCAGCAGCTCCTCCAGGAGCGGCGCCGACGGGCCGTCGGGGAAGACCGCCTTCAGCGAGGGGTAGAGCTGCTGGGCCAGCCGCCCCGCCAGGTGCATGGCCCCCAGCGAGTGCTGGAACCGGCTGTGCTCGGCCGCGGGGAACACCCAGCGCGCCGACTGGAGCTGGGGGATGCGCCGGAGACGCTGCACCCACGGCGTGTCGATGACGTCCTGCTCGGTGGCCTCGCCGGGGATGCCCCCCGGACGGGTGTAGAGGATGTACTGGTGGATCGGGTCGGCGATGAGGCCCCGACCCTGGTACGTGTCGGCGGCGCCCTTCATGGCAGGAAGCCTACCGCATCAGGGCGCGTGGGGCATCCCGAGGGCCCGCGCGCGGTCCGCGGAGCGGACGGCGATGACGTGCACCGCGTCGTCCCGCTGGACGCCCACGCGGACCACGTCGCCGGCCCGGCCCCGCCAGAGCTGCCGGTAGAACTCCTCCTGGGTGCCCACCGGCACCCCGTTCACGCTCACGATGCGGTCCCCCGCCCGGAACCCGGCGTGGACGGCGGGCCCGCCCGGCGAGACGCCCTCCACCCGCACGCCGTCGGGGGTGGCCGCGGTGTAGAGCCCGAGCCACGGCCGGGGCGGACGGCTCACGACGCGGCCGGCGCTGATCAGCTCGTCCTTCACCGGCAGGAACAGCTCCACCGGGATGGCCAGGTTGACGTACGGCCGCTCGCCCAGCCGCAGCGAGGCGATCCCGATGACGTCCCCCCGGTCGTCCACCACGGCGCTGCCGCCCCAGGAGGGGCTGCCCGGGGCCACCAGCAGCGCGCGGTCCAGCATGTACTCCCACGAGCCGGCGAAGGCCCGGACGCCCTGGATGCTGCCGGTGACGTAGACGAGGTCGTCGTCCTCGTCCACGCCCACCGTCCCCGTCAGCCGGCCGGCGGCGACGTCGCGGGAGTCGCCCAGCGCCGCGGTGGGCCAGGGCCCCGCGCCCTCGAGCTTCACGATCCCGAGCCCGCTGTCCAGGTCGAGGCCGGCCAGGCGGGCCGGTACCGTGCGGGCGTCCCGCAGCCGCGCCTCCACGCTCACGGCGTCCAGCAGCACGTAGCTCACGGTGAGGGCGTAGCCGCGGGGATCGAAGATCACGCCGCTGCCGAAGCGCCGGGCGCCCAGGCGGGCGCTGGAGGGCGCGCGCTCGGCGGCGCGGACCCGGAGGGCCACGATGGCCGGCGCCACCCGGGCGACGAAGGAGGGCTCCCCGGGGAGGGAGGCGGGGTGGGGACGGTGCTCCCTGGCCTGCGGGATTGCCAGCGCGGCGGCCGGGGCGAGCGTCAGGGCCAGGAGCGTCACGGCGACCCCTCGCATGGCGTCCTCCTCACACGTGGCCGTACTGCTGCCGGTACCAGGTCCGGAACTCGCCGGACTTGAGCGGCCGCCACCAGTCCTCGTGCTCCCGGTACCAGCGGACCGTCTCGGCCAGGGCGGCCCCGAACTCCCACCGCGGCGCCCATCCCAGCGCGCGCACCTTGCCGGAGTCGAGCGAGTAGCGCCGGTCGTGGCCGGGCCGGTCGCGCACCGGCTGGATCAGCGACTCGGGCTTGCCGGTCAGGCGCAGGATCTCCCGCGTCAGGGCGAGGTTCTCCACCTCGTTGCCGCCGCCCACGTTGTAGACCTCGCCGTCGGCGCCCCGGCGCAGCACCAGGTCCAGCGCGGCACAGTTGTCCAGGACGTAGAGCCAGTCGCGAACGTTGCGCCCGTCGCCGTAGAGGGGCAGCGGCCGGTCCTCCAGGGCGTTGGTGATGAAGAGCGGGACCACCTTCTCCGGGTACTGGTAGGGCCCGAAGTTGTTGGACGAGCGCGTGATCAGGACCGGCACCCGGTGGGTGTGCCAGTAGGCCAGTGCCAGCAGGTCGCCGCCGGCCTTGGCCGCCGAGTACGGGTTGGCGGGCCTCAGCGGGTCGCCCTCCCGGGACGAGCCCTGGGCCACGCTGCCGTACACCTCGTCGGTGCTCACGTGCAGCAGCCGGGGGATCCGGAGGTCCCGCACCGCCTCCAGCAGCGTGAAGACGCCCAGCACGTCGGTGCGCAGGAACTCCTCCGGCTCCGTGAGCGAGCGGTCCACGTGGGTGCACGCCGCGAAGTTCACCACGGCGTCCACGCCCTGGGCGACCTCCCGCACGAGGCGGGCGTCGCAGATGTCGCCCCGGACGAAGCGGTAGCGGGGGGAGCCGGCCACGTCGGCCAGGTTGGCGAGGTTACCCGCGTACGTGAGCTTGTCCAGGTTGACGACCGTGTCCTCCGGGTGGTGCTGGAGGACCCACCGGACGAAGTTGGAGCCGATGAAGCCGGCTCCACCCGTGACCAGGAGCCTCATCCGCGAGTGGGCTCCCAGACGTCGGCGCCCGCGAAGTCCCAGGGCAGCCGTCCCTCGTCGCAGCGACCGGGGTCCGGCGAGAATGGCACGTCCACGAAGTAGATGACGCGGCCCGGCACCCGCCCCAGGTTGCGGATGCCGTGGGCGACGCCGGGGGGGATCCGCACCAGCCGCGAGGTGCCGTCGCCCAGCATGAAGCGCATCCTGAGGCCCTCGGTGGGCGAGCCCCGGCGCACGTCCACCAGGACGACCAGCATGCGGTCGGCCGGCGGGACGTACCAGATGTCGGTCTGGCGGGCGTGCAGGTGGAAGGCCTTGATCACGCCCGGCTCGATCTCGCTGTAGTTCACCTGCCGGAGGACGAAGTCGGGGAAGGCCTCCGGGCGCCCGTCGGTGAAGCGGCCCAGTTCGGTGAGGGAGCCCCCGTCGTCGTGGTGGCGCCGGAGGTCCAGGACCCTCACGCCGTCGATGGCCGGCGCCGGGGCGTAGGATTGCAGGTGGAAGCGCCCCGCCGCCTCCGGGATCCAGTCCATCGGTCCCCGGGCCTAATGACTCTCGCTGAATAAATTAGGGGATTTCACGGGTACGATCTCATGCTGA
>JBBIOF010000294.1:0-4133 GCA_037443505.1 Candidatus Rokuibacteriota bacterium | reverse complement strand
CAGCGGTGGTCGACGTGAACCGGGACGGCCGGCCCGACCTCGCCGTGGTGCAGGCCGGCGAGTCCCGGGTGACGATCCTGGAGAACCGGGGCGGCGGCCGGTTCGCCGCCGGCCCTTCCTATCCCGTCGGCCGGTCTCCGCATATCATCGCCCCCGTGGACCTGAACGGGGACGGGATCACGGACCTCGTGGTCGGCTCCTTCGCCCGGCACACCCTCACGCTGCTCCTCGGCCGGCGGGACGGCACGTTCCAGGACGCCCGCGAGGTACCGAGCGGCCGCTTCCCCCACTACGTGGCCGCCGGCGACTGGAACCGCGACGGCCACCAGGACCTGGCCGTGGTGGCCGCCGGCGAGGACGCCGTCGTGCTCCTGCAGGGGGACGGCACGGGCCGGCTGACCAGGACCGGGGCGCTGGGGACCGAGTGGAACCCGCACGGGCTGGCGGCGGCGGACGTCGATGGCGATGGGATCACCGACCTGATCGTCTCGACGCGGAGCGCGGGCACGCACGGGGTCTTCCTCGGGGACGGCAAGGGGGGCTTCTCGGCGCGGCCGCGCCTCAAGCTGGATGCCGACATCATCGCGCTGGCGGCCGTGGACCTGGACCGCGACGGCGTCGTGGACCTCGCGATGGTGTCGTCGAGCCACCACGCCGTGGTCACGCTCAAGGGGGATGGCAAGGGCGGATTCACCCTGTTCGGCGCGGGCACGGGACGGTGAGGCTGGGATGAGCCGCGTCGAGACCGAGGTGCTCACCGACAAGAGGGTGGAGGCACCCCTGCGGGCGCTGGCGGGCCTCGTGGTACCGGTGGCCCTGGCCGCGGCGGCGGTCACCGTGGTCCTGGCCGCCATCGTGGTGGGGAGCCAGTCGGCCTGGACGCTGCTGGGCGCCGGGCGCGGGCTCGTGCCCGAGGACTATTACCCGCTCTGGGGGTTCGTCCTGACGCTCGCCACGACCTTCGGGCAGGCCGTGGGGTGGGCTGCGGGCAGCGGCATGGCGTACTACGTGCTGACGCTGCTCGGCATGCGGCCACCGCTGTCCTGGAAGCTCGCCATGTCGCTCGTCTACGTGGGCCTCGGCGGGCTGCCGCTGGCGGTTTACCACGGGCTGTTCGGGGGCCCCCTCCTGGGCCTGCCGAGGGAGGGGCTCGAGCAGATGCTGCAGGCGCAGTACCCCGACGCGCACTGGCTCCTGGTCAGCCTCCACCCCGTGGTCGACGGCTCGGTGGCCCCGCTTGCCATCGCCTTCCTGGGACTGCTGTGGTTCACGGGGGAGCGGCCCCGGGAGAGCCGGGTCGTCCAGACCCTGATCGCCCTGGCGCTGCTCGGTACCTCGCTCGCCGTCGCGCTGTCGCTGGCGATCCACTCCACGCTCGCTCATATCCGGCTCTGATCGCAGGCGTCCGGGCCGGGGAGCGTCGCTGCAAGCCCCGTACCCGACCCGGTGATGTGCATCGGGAATGTGGTAAACTGACGCCACCCGGGAACTGGCCCGATGCACGGCGCAGCGCTCAACCTGGCGATCATCGGCTACGTCTGCGCCACCGGTCTCGCTCTCGCCTTCCTGATCCAGCGTGACGAGCTGATCTACCGGCTCGCCTCGGCGGCCGCACTGGCCGGCTGGGCGGTCCACTCGGTCGCCCTGGTCCTGCTGGGGGTGGAGGTGGGCCGCCCGCCGCTCGGCAGCCTCGGCGAGGCCGTCTCGGTGGTCGTCTGGGTGGTGGTGCTGCTCGAGACGTGGGTGGAGCGGCAGTACGGCGTGAAGGTGCTGGGCGCCTTCGTCATGCCGGTCGTGGTGATGCTGAGCCTCACCGCCGTCGCCCGCCCGCTCCACCTGCCGCCCATCGACCGCACGCTCTCGAGCGCCTGGCTCTGGGTCCACATCGCGCTGGCCCTGGCGGGGATCGCGGCGTTCGTGCTCAACTTCGCCGGCGCCATCATGTACCTGCTCCAGGAGCGCCAGCTCAAGGGCAAGCGCCCGGGCACGTTCTACTACCGGCTGCCGGCCCTCGAGACCCTGGACCGCCTCACCTACCGCACCCTGGCGCTGGGGTTCCCGTTCCTCACCACCGCCATGATCTTCGGCGCGGCCTGGGCCCGGACGGCGTGGGGCAGCCTGTTCACCTTCGACCCGCTGGCCCTGCTCTCCTTCGTCGCCTGGGGGATCTACGCCGCGACGCTCGCCGGCCGCGCCGCCGCCGGCTGGCGCGGGCGGCGGGCGGCGTACTTCTCCATCTTCGGGTTCGCCGCGCTGGTGCTGACGCTCGGCGCCGGGCTCTTCCTCCCCGGCAAGCACGGCTCCTGATGCGCGCCCATCGCCGGCGCGCGCCGGACCGCGCGCGATGACGCTCTTCGTCAGCGGGCTCAGCCACCGGACCGCGCCGGTGGCCCTCCGGGAGCAGCTCGCGGTGGAGGAGGACAAGCTGCGCGAGCTGCTGCGCGACGTGGGGGCCACCGGGGCGCTCGGTGAGGCGGTGGTCGTGTCCACGTGCAACCGGGTGGAAGTCTACGGCGTCGCCGAGGCGCCGGGCGAGGCGCGCACGGTGGCGTTCCGCCACCTCTGCCGGTACCGCGGCGTGGACCTGGCCGCGGTGGAGCCCCTGCTCTACACGCACACGGAGGCGGACGCCGTCCGTCACGCCTTCCGCGTGGCCTCGAGCCTCGACTCCATGATGGTGGGGGAGCCGCAGATCCTGGGCCAGGTGAAGGACGCCTTCGCACTGGCGCAGGCCTGCGAGACGGTGGGCCCCACCCTGCACGCGCTGTTCACGCAGGCCTTCGCCGTCGCCAAGAAGGTCCGCACCGAGACCGAGATCGGCCGGCACGCCGTCTCCGTCTCCTTCGCCGCCGTGGAGCTGGCGCGGAAGATCTTCGCCGGGCTCGGCGGCAAGGCGGTGCTGCTGGTGGGCGCGGGCAAGATGGGCGAGCTGGCGGCCCGGCACCTGGTGGAGCAGGGCGCCTTCCCCATCTACGTGGTGAACCGGACCTGGGCGCGCGCCCAGGAGCTGGCCCGCGCGCTGGCGGGCACCGCGGTCCCGTGGGCGGAACTGGAGACCGCCATGGCGGCGGTGGACATCGTCATCACCTCCACCGGCGCGCCGGAGCCCATCGTGACGCGCCAGGCCGTCGCCCGCATCATGCACGGCCGGCGCAACCGGCCGCTCTTCTTCATCGACATCGCCGTGCCGCGCGACGTGGAGGAGGGCGTGGGCGCCCTGGACGACGTCTACTGCTACGACATCGACGCCATGCGGCAGGTGGTGGACGCCAACCTCCGGGAGCGCCAGCGGGAGGCGCAGCGGGCCGAGGCGCTGGTGGAGCGCGAGGTGGGCAAGTTCCTCTCGCGCCTGTCCGAGGTGGAGGTCGTGCCGACCATCGTCTCGCTGCGCCAGCGGCTGGAGGCGATCCGGGAGGGCGAGGTGCGCAAGGCCCTGGCGCGCCTCCCCGACGCGTCCGAGGAGACCCGCGCCACCATCGAGGCGCTGTCCACCGCCATCGTGAACAAGATCCTCCACGCGCCGATCACCAAGCTGCGCGAGTCGTCGCGGGCCGGGGCGGGACGGTCGTGGACCGAGATGGTGCACGAGCTGTTCGGGCTGGGGAGGAAGGGGTGATCCGCCTCGGGACGCGGGCCAGCGCGCTGGCCATGGCCCAGGCAGGGACCGTGGCCGCCGCCCTGCGGCGCCTGGGCGCCGAGGTGGAGCTGGTTCCCATGCGGACCGAGGGCGACCGGCTCCTCGGCGCGCGCCTGGCCGACGTCGGCGGCAAGGGCCTCTTCGTCCGGGAGATCGAGGAGGCGCTGGCCGCGGGCCGCGTGGACCTGGCCGTGCACAGCCTGAAGGACCTGCCGGCCGAGCAGCCGCCGGGGCTCGAGCTGGCGGCATTTCCCGAGCGCGAGGACCCGCGCGACGTGCTGGTCACCCGGGAGGGCGGGGGGCTCGAGGCCCTGGCGCCCGGCGCCGTGGTGGGCACCTCGAGCCTCCGCCGCCGCGCCATCCTGCTCTCGCTCCGGCCCGACCTGGGGGTGGAGCCGGTCCGCGGCAACGTGGACACGCGCCTCCGGAAGCTCGCCGAGGGGGCGTGCGACGCGGTGCTCCTGGCCGCCGCGGGCCTCCGGCGCCTGGGGCTCGC
>JBBIOF010000293.1:0-4150 GCA_037443505.1 Candidatus Rokuibacteriota bacterium | reverse complement strand
GGCCGGCCCGCAGCCTGCGCGGGACCGCCAGGGCGCTGGCCGCCACCACGAGCGGCAGGGCGGCGGCGACGGCGAACGTGGCCCGCGACCCGATCGTCCCCGCCAGCCAGCCCGACAGGTAGCCCACGCTGATTCCCCCCAGCAGGAGTGCCATGCGGCCATAGGTCTGGATCTGGCCGATCTCGGCGTCCGTCTCCGCCACCTCCACGCTGAGCGCGTCCGCCACCACGTCCTGGATCATGAAGCCCACGGTCACCAGGAGCATCGCCACCAGGTATGCGCCCTTCGTGGCCACCACGGATGCCAGGGCCAGGTAGCCCAGGAGGGAGCAGGCCGCCCCGATGAGCAGGTAGGCCACGCGGCGGCTGCCGAGGATCGGGTAGGCGTCGGAGGCGACCCCGGCCACCATCTTCATGGACCAGGGCAACCCGAGCCAGAAGGCGATGCCGGCGACCTCCGCGGGCAGGAGCTGGAGCGTCTCCTTCTGGAAGAAGACGTCCGCCACCTGGGTGACCGCGCTGGCCCCGTAACAGAAGTAGGTGACCAGGACCGGGGCCCACGCCGCGCGGAACCCGCCGAAGAGCCTGGCAGGCACCATCCCCCTCCTACTCTACCCGCTCCCGCCTCCGCGAAGGGTGCCCCGGCGCGGCAGAACCTGCCGCTCCCGGTGACAGTTATCGGTCAAGAGTGATGCATCGCGTCGGCGGCGTGGCCTCCATGTATCGATGGCGCAGGGATTTGTAAGATTGGCAGCGGGCTTGCTTGAGGTATTGTGAGGAGAGATGTCCCTCTTCCAGCGCGCGCGGTCCTTCTGGCAGGCGCGGGGCATCGGGCGACCCCGGAGCCGCCCCAGGCTGGCCCTGGCGCTCGGGGGCGGCGGCGTCGTGGGCGGCATGTACGAGGTGGGAGCGCTGGCGGCGCTGGAGGAGCGGCTCAACGGCGCCGGACGCGGCTTCGACATCTACGTGGGCTGCAGCGCCGGCTCGGTCGTCGCCTCGCTCCTCGCCAACGGGGTGCGGGCCTCGGAGCTGTTCCGCATCCTCGACGAGGACCTCGACGACCCCCTGAACTTCCGCCGCAGCGCGGTCTTCGCGCCCGACTCGTTCCGGCGGGCCTTCGGCCGGTTCGGCCGGATGGTGTGGGCGTTCGGCAAGAACGCGCTGACCGCGGTCCGCGGCTCCATCCCGGACATGCTCGCCAGGGCCGAGGGCGACCTCCCGGCCGGCTTCTTCTCCCTGGCCGCGCTGGAGCGCTTCATGCGGGAGGCGTTCGCCGCCCGCGGGCTCAGCAACTCCTTCGCGGAGCTCGGGCGGACGCTCCTCATCCCCGCCATCGACCTCGACCGCGCCGAGCGGGTCGTCTTCGGACGCGACGACCTCCGGGACGTGCCCATCAGCCAGGCCATCGCCGCCTCGTCGGCCATCCCTGGCTTCTTCGAGCCGTACACCGTCGCCGGCCGCGACTACGTGGACGGGGGCGTGGGGTTCAGCGGTCACGCTGACCTCGCGGCGGAGGCGGGGGCGGAGGCGGTGTTCGTGGTTCACCCGCTCGTGCCGAGCCTGCCCGCGGGCGAGGGCGCGAGCATGCGGGCCCGGGGGTTCTGGACGATCATGGAGCAGACCAGCCGCATCTACGGCCAGAACCTGCTCCAGCTGGGCCTCACCACGCTCTCCGTGAAGTTCCCGCGGACCAGCTTCTTCCTGCTGGAGCCGCCCCGGACCGGCACCCCGCTCTTCGGGCCCTCCATGGGCTTCGAGGCGAGCCGCGCGGCCCTCCGCTTTGGCTACGCCTCCACCCGGGAATGGCTCGACCGCGAGGGGGCTCCGCTGCTCCAGTGGCTCCTGCCCGAGCCGCTCGAGCTTCCGCTCCAGGGTCTTGGGATCCGCCGGGGGCCCCGTCCGGGGGCGGGATCGGACGGGGCGGCTCCAGGGGTCGGCCCGAAGCCGCACACCTCCCCGTTCTGAGCCGTCAGGCAGGCTCGCCCTCCAGGCACGCGCCACGTGTCCCGCACCAGGGCCTCGACCTCGGCTCGGCGCCCCGCCGCCCTCAGCGCGCGACCCAGCCGGAGCGTGACGTCGAAGTTCAGCGGGTAGCCCCCGGCCACCCTCGTCGCCCGCGGCCGCTGCCCGGTCCCAGGCGAGGGGAACCGGTCCATGGCGAACGGGAAGGGCAGGGAAGGTGAGGCCACGCTCCCGCGCGCCGCGGCCAGCCCGGACGTCGGGACGGCGGGAGCGCCCGCCGCCCTACTCGATCACGCGCCCGGCCCGGAGCGCGCCGATCTCCGCGGCGCTCAGCCCCAGGTCGCGCAGCACCTCCTCCGTGTGCTCGCCCGGGGTCGGCCCCGCCGACCGCACCGTGCCGGGCGTGTCCGATAGCTTGATGGCGACGCCGAACTGCCGCACCTTGCCGTGCACCGGGTGCTCGATGTCCACGACCATCCGGCGGTGGAGGACCTGCGGGTCCTGCACCATCTCGTCCACGTCGTAGACCTT
Source organism: Candidatus Rokuibacteriota bacterium (assembly GCA_037443505.1). GTDB lineage: Bacteria > Methylomirabilota > Methylomirabilia > Rokubacteriales > CSP1-6 > JBBIOF01. Next base: position 1,658 of record JBBIOF010000293.1, on the reverse strand, counting down.
GCCGACGCACACGTCGTGCCGCACCAGGAAGTCGAACCACTCGTCGCGGTCGCGCGTCCTGATGATGGCCTCGATCTCCCGCCGGGCCGCCTCCTCCTCGGCGTTGGCGCCCCGGACGAACTGGTCGGGCGTCCGCGCGAACCGGACGAGGTCGGGCCGGCCGATGGCCCGGCAGAAGTTCTCCCACAGCCAGGGCTCGGTGCAGCCGATGGTGAGGAGCTTGCCGTCGCGGGTCTCGTAGATCGCGTAGTAGGGGTAGGAGCCGCCCAGGAAGCCGTCGCCCCGCCGCGGCGCCATGCCGTCGCTGAAGAAGAAGCGCATGTTGGGCGTGGCCGCCAGCAGCGAGACGGTGGTGTCGAGGTAGGAGACGTCAACGTGCTGCCCCCGTCCGGTGCGCTCGCGCGCGAAGAGGGCCAGCACGATGCCCAGGGCGCCGTGGAGGCTCGCGCCGGCGTAGTCCGCCACCAGGTTCAGGGGGATGGCCGGCTTGCGGTCGCGCTCGCCGATGAGGCCGAGGACCCCGGCCAGCGAGATGTAGTTGAGGTCGTGGGCGGGGTGCGCGGCGTAGGGGCCGTCCTGGCCGAAGCCCGAGAGCGAGCAGTACACGATGCGCGGGTTGAGGGCCCGGATGGTCTCGTAGTCGGCGCCCAGGCGCTTCATGACGCCGGGGCGGAACCCCTCCACGATGACGTCCGCCCGCGCGGCCAGCCGCCGGAAGATCTCCTGGCCCCGGGGCGCCTTCAGGTTGAGGGTCATCGACCGCTTGTTGCGGTTGACGAAGGCGAACGCCGCCCGCCGGTCCCACTCCGGCCCGCGCGGGCGGTCGGGGTCTGGCGTCTCGATCTTCAGCACGTCGGCCCCCATGTCGGCCAGCATCATGCCCGGCAGCTCCGCGGGGGGCACGCGCGCCAGCTCCAGGATCCTGATTCCGTCGAGCGCTCCCATCCTCGCCTCCTACTCGATGGCTCCGACCAGGCGCGACGTGAGCGCGCGAATGTCGGGGATCTCCTCGAGGTGATCGATCTGCTCGGCCACCGCCGCGGCCTCGTCCGCGTCCAGCACGCCGGACGCGCAGGCCACGAACTTGGCGCGCAGGGCCTCCGGCGAGAGCGGGCGGTCGGGGTGGCCGGAGGCGCCGCGCGCCGGGGATTCGAGGACGCGGCCGTCCGTCAGCTCCACCCGCACCCGGCTCCAGAGCTGCCGCTCGGAGGCGCCGCCCAGGCCCTCGTCCACCACCATCCGCACCCGCGGCATCAGGGCCCGCACGTCCGGGTTCCGGACCTCTCCCTCCTCGAACGAGGCGAGGTCCAGCCGTCCCTCGGCGGCGGCCGCCGCCGCGCAGAACTGCATGGAGAACTTGCGCTCGAGCGCCGTGGCCGGCCGGGGGTGGATGAGCACGCCGGTCGTGAGGGGGCTCACGCCCACCTCGATCGCCGCGACCTGGTCCGCCCGGAAGCCGTGGGTCGCCCTGAGCTCGATGAGCGCGTCCACCGCCGCGTGGGTGGCGGCGCAGGACGGGTAGGGCTTCACGGCGACGCCGGTCTCCACCACGTGCCAGCGGCGGCCGAGGCCGTCGAGCGCCCCGGCGAGCGGTCCGGACGCGGCCCCGCCGAAGGCCGCCGCGAACCCCTGCGCGCCGTCCAGGGCGGTCGCCGACG
>JBBIOF010000292.1:0-4151 GCA_037443505.1 Candidatus Rokuibacteriota bacterium | reverse complement strand
CGGCCGCCGGCGCCCCCGCTCACCCTCGAGCGCGCGCGGCGCCAGTTCTGATGAACATCCTGGGGATCTCCTGCTACTTCCACGACGCGGCCGCGGCGCTCCTCCGGGACGGGCGCCTGGTGGCCGCCGCCGAGGAGGAGCGCTTCTCGCGCCGGAAGCACGACTACGAGTTCCCCCAGCACGCCATCGACTTCTGCCTGCGCGCGGGCGGCGTCCGGGCCGCGGACCTGGACTACGTGGTCTTCTTCGAGAAGCCGTTCGTGAAGTTCGAGCGCCTGCTGCTCACGGGGCTGCAGACCTTCCCCCGCTCGCACCGGGTGTTCCGGGAGGCGATGGTCACGTGGCTCGGCGACAAGCTCTGGGTCCGCCACCTGCTCCAGCAGCGCCTGGGCGTGCGGCCCGAGCGCATCCTCTTCAGCGAGCACCACCTGTCCCACGCCGCCAGCGCCTTCTACTGCTCGCCCTTCGAGGAGGCCGCCATCCTCACCGTGGACGGCGTGGGCGAGTGGACGACGGCCAGCCTGGGGGTGGGCCGCGGCACGGAGATCAGGCTGCTGCGGGAGATCCGCTTCCCCCACTCGCTGGGCCTCCTCTACAGCGCCTTCACCGCCTTCCTCGGCTTCGAGGTGAACGAGGGCGAGTACAAGGTGATGGGGATGGCGCCCTTCGGGACGCCCCGCTACGTGGACCGGGTCTGGAAGCTCATCCGGCAGTCGAGCGACGGCGGCTTCGAGCTGGACATGAGCTACTTCTGCTTCCACCACTCGACCGACCGGACCTACAACGGCCGCTTCGAGGCGCTGTTCGGCCGCCCCCGCGACCCCCGGGCCCACTTCTTCACGCCCTCGAGCGGCTACCCCTCCTACTTCGGCGAGCGGCCCGCGGACTTCGACGCGCTGGCGCGCGAGAACCAGCACTACGCGGACATCGCGGCCAGCATCCAGACGGTGACCGAGGAGGTGCTCCTGACCATGGCGCGGGCGGCCCACCGGGAGACCGGCCTCGACCGGCTCTGCATGGCGGGCGGCGTGGCGCTCAACAGCGTGGCCAACGGCCGGATCCTGCGGGAGACGCCGTTCCAGGAGCTGTACGTCCACCCGGCCGCCGGCGACGGCGGGGGCGCGGTGGGCGCGGCGCTCTGGGGCTACCACGCCGTGCTGGGCCGGCCCCGGAGCTTCGTGATGGAGCACGCCGCCTGGGGCGAGGCCCACGGCCCGGACGCCGTGGAGGGCTTCCTCCGCGCCGAGGGCATCCCCTACGAGCGCCTGGAGGACGAGGACCGGCTGGTCGCGCGCGTGGTGGACCGCCTCCAGGAGGGCAAGGTGGTGGGCTGGCACCAGGGGCGGTTCGAGTGGGGGCCGCGCGCCCTCGGCCACCGCTCCATCCTGGCCGACCCGCGCCGGGCGGACATGAAGGACGTCGTCAACACCAAGATCAAGTTCCGCGAGCCGTTCCGGCCCTTCGCGCCCTCCGTGCTGGCGGAGCGGGCCGAGGACTACTTCGAGCTGCCGGACGCCGCCCGCCACTACCCCGCCCGGTTCATGCTCTACGTCGTGGACGTGCGGAAGGACCGGCGCTCCCTCCTGCCCGCCATCACGCACGTGGACGGCACCGGGCGGCTGCAGACCGTGCGCCGGGACACCAACCCGCGCTACTACCGGCTCATCGAGACCTTCGGGCAGGCCACGGGCGTGCCCGTGGTGCTCAACACGTCCTTCAACCTCAAGGGCGAGCCGATCGTGAACACACCGGCCGAGGCCTTCGCCACGTTCTCGCGGAGCGGCATGGACGTCCTGGTCCTCGGCGACTGCGTGGTCGAGAAGCCCGCCGGCCGGAGCGAGCCATGAAGCTCATCGAGGGGGTCGTCAACCGCCTGGGGATCGCCGGCGAGCTGCTGGCCTTCTTCTGGCAGCACAAGTGGTGGTGGCTCACGCCCATGATCCTGGCGCTGCTGCTGGTGGGCGCCCTGGTGATCTTCGCCCAGTCCAGCGCCATCGCCCCCTTCATCTACACGCTGTTCTGAGGCGCGCGTCCGCCGCGCGCGGTTCAGCCCGCGGGCGGCGGGATCACCCGCTCGGCCAGCGCCAGCGTCCAGGCCGCGTCGTCGTAGGCGCGGCGGGCGTCGTCGGCCGAGTACCGCTCGGTGGGGATGAAATCGATGTCGCCGTACAGGGCCAGCTCGCGCTCCTTGCGGAGCCGGCCGGAGATCCCGGCCGCGCGCTCGAGCTGCGCGCCCACGGCCGGCGGGAACTTCTCCCGGTGCTCCAGGAGCAGCGGGCCGACGTCGTGGAACTTCGGGGGATCGATGCCGGCCGCCCGCAGCATCGCCTTGAGCACCAGCTCGACCAGCTCCTGCGCTTCCCGGACGACATCCGAGTGCGCCCCCTCGTCGCGCAGGACCGCCAGCGCCTTCAGCCGGGCGCGCGCCTTCCGCAGGTAACTCTGGGCCAGGCTCTCGTGCGTCATCGCTCCCTCGCGCACGCCTTCACCGGGGTGCAGATCCCAGTACCACCCTCCACCCCATGGCACCCGGCGCGCCCCCGCCCGCTCGAGCTCCGCTCTGAGACGGCGGAGGTGGGCCGCCAGGAGCCCCTCGGGATCGTGGAGGATGCGGGCATCGTCCACCATGTCGAGGAACAGGGGGCTGCCCTGGGCGACCTCGGCCGGAGTCTTGATGACCGGCGAGATCGACGTGGGGGCGCCCCCGGGGTTGACTGCGCGCAGCGCGTCGTGCAAGCGGGCCTCGACCTCCCCGAAGTCCGCAAGACGGGCCGGTCGCCCCTCGGGAAGGTCACGCGCCACCACCAGGAGATCGACGTCCGAGTCGTCCCTGGGCGTGCCCCGGCCCACGGACCCGTACACCGCGACCGCCACCAGCCGGTTCCCGTAGTGAGCGCGCAGCGCGGCGACCAGCCGCTCGAGGAGGTCGGCGTAGCGCTCGAGGAGGCGCATGCGCCATTCTAGCGCGGGCCCGGCTGCCGGCCCCCTGCGCGAGCATACACGCGGAGAGCGGTGCCCGGGACGGGCGGACCGGCGCGGCGAGACGCTCGCCCCCGAAGCCTCCCCGGAGATCGTGCTCGCCCCCGTGGGGCCCTTCGGGCAGCCCGGCGCCCGGCTCACGCCATCGTGGCCGCGCCGAAGCCCCGCCCGCCCTGCCGGTACTCCTCCCGCGGCGGCGCGAAGATGTCCAGCACGACCGCGCGCCGGTCCAGCGTGCGGCCGCCGTGGGGGACGTTGGGCGGCGTCTGCCAGAAGTCGCCCGCCCGGACGTGGTGCTCGACGCCGTCCTGGATGCGGATCCACTCGCCCTCCAGGCACACGCCCCACTGCTCGTTGGGGTGGGAGTGGACCGGCGAGACGGAGTGCGGCTCGATGGTCACCACCGACAGCATCACGTTGACGCCGGGGAAGATGCGGGCGGTGATCCCGGGCGCCAGCTCCCGCAGGATCCCGCCCTCCCGGAGGTTGTGGAAGCACGACTGCGTGTCCATGGTCCTCGCCCCTTTCCCCGCCCTCGGGCGGCGCCGTGCACTATACCGCGCGCCGGGCGCGGCGCGGCCGGGCCGGCACCGCGGACCGCCCCCGCGACAGGTTCACGGAGCGGCGCCGCGGGGCCGCGTCACCCGTTGAAAGTGCCGCCCGCCGGGACGTAGACTAGGGCCCGCGCCCCGGGACCGCCCGTCGTGAACCAGGGAGACTGAGCCATGCCGTCGTCCGCGTTCGGCGCCGCCGATTTCAGGGTCTTCGAGGTGAGGGGCTTCCAGCAGCGCATGAGCGAGATCCGGGCCCGCGTGCGGCCCAAGCTGGAGGCGATCGGCCACAGCCTGGCGCCCGCCATCCAGCGGACCACGGGCGAGCCCATCTTCGCCCACGTGGCCAGGCACGCGCGCCGCACGGTCAACCCGCCGGACGACACCTGGGTCGCCTTCGCCGGCGACCAGCGCGGCTACAAGAAGCACCCGCACTTCAAGGTGGCGGTCTCCCGCAACTGCGTCCGCTTCCTCTTCGAGATCGGCCCGGAGCACGCCGACAAGAAGCGGTGGGCCGCGGCCTGGAAGCGGAGCGCGCCGCGCCTGGGGCCGGTGCTGCGCCGGGTGCGGGGGCTGGCCTGGTTCAAAAACGAGCACGACGAGGAGCCGGCGGCCCCCCTG
>JBBIOF010000291.1:0-4161 GCA_037443505.1 Candidatus Rokuibacteriota bacterium | reverse complement strand
GCAGGGGGACGGCGCTGCGGGCGGGCGGCGGGGTCTCGATCTCGCGGCCGGCCGGGGTGGAGGCGACCGGCTGGCTGCGGTCCTGCGCCCGGCCCCGGCCTCCGCCGTAGGCCCGGACCTCCGCCGGGAGCGAGCCGCCGGAGCCCCCTCGCGTGGTGTAGACGAGCACCAGGCCGCGATCGCCGAGGATCCGCCGCAGCCCCTCGACCAGGGGCAGGCTCTGGAAGGCCACGGTGACCGTCTCGTCCACGCCGTGGGACGCCTCGATGCGGATGCGGGCCGCCGTCGCGATCGCATCCAGGAGCGGGCCCAGCGGGGCGCCACGGGCCTCGACGGTGAGTCGGCCCCGCGCGAGGACGATCCTGGAGACGGGGCCGGGATCGGCCGGCGGGCCTGCGAGCGCGGCGGGGGGCAGGAGCCAGGCCGTCACGAGCAACGTGGCGGCCAGCGGCACCGCGAGGGTCGGTCTCATCCTCGACTCCGGTGCGCCGAGGACGACGGACCGCCTCCGGGTGGAAGAGACGGTCCGCCGCCTCCGCGCGTCAGGGCACCAGGCCCGCGACGCGCGCTACCGATTCCCGCAGAGGGCGCTCGCGGTGAGCCCGCCCGGGTTCACCACGACCGCGATGGTGTCGCCGGCGCCCGCGAAGGTGGGCGGGATGAACGTGTCGAGGTCGTCCGGGTCGGCGGTGCTGTCGAAGTCGAAGTCGAGGTCCGGGACGAGCGGGGTCGCCGTCTGCGGCTTCGACATCGCCGAGGCGCTCCCATTCGTCACCGTCGCGGTGTAGGTGCCGGGCGCGAGGTTCATGCCGTCCACCTGGATCCGCACGCGCCCGTTCCTCACGCGGCACCGGGCCCGCGCGCTGGCCGCGTCGGCCTCCAGCACGAACCCCAGGAGCAGGACCGCCAGACCGAAGACGCCGACGAGTCTCGCCGAGCTTCTCATGCTCCACCTCCTCGGGGTGATCCTGCCCGCCAGGACCGCGCCCGGGCGAGCCCGAGGAGCAACCGGGATGCCCGCCCGGAGGGCCCGCTGGCGGAGCCGGCCCTTCCCGTCCTGGAGCGTTGATCGGACGTGGAGTTGGCCTGCGTCGAAGGGCTCACGCGGACGAGCCGGACGGCCGACCGCCTGGGGGTGTGCGGGATATCAGCACGGGCATTTGCCCGCGGGGGGCATTTGACCGGTCCGGCCGGCTCCCCCGGGGAGACGGCGGGATCAGCGCGGAGACGGAGCGGCGAGGGCGGCGGGCACGGTCCGCGGCGCCCGGAACGTCAGCGCCAGCAACCCACCGGCGGCGCCCACGGCCGCGGAGCCGAGGTAGAGCCACGCGTAGCTGCCCAGGTGGTCGTGGACGACGCCGCCGGCGAAGGAGCCGAGGCCCATGCCCAGCGTGGAGATCAGGAACACGGCGCCGTAGGCCGTGCCCATCACCCGGTCGCCGAAGTACTCCCGCGTGAGGAGGGCGTAGAGCGGCATCACGCCGCCGTACGCGATCCCGAAGACGGCCGCCAGGCCGTAGAACGTGACGGCGTCGCGGGCCAGCAGGTAGAGCAGGATCACGGCGGCCTGCAGGGCCAGACCGGCCACCAGGGTGCGCCTGGCTCCCAGGCGGTCGGCCAGGAGGCCCGCGCCGACGCGCCCGGCGATGGAGGACAGCCCCGACAGGCTCAGCACGGTGGCCGCCGTCATGCGCGCCACGCCCTGGTCGATGGCGTGGGTGACCATGTGGAAGATGGGTCCGGAGTGCGCGGCGCAGCACGCGAAGTGGGTCAGGGCGATCGCCCAGAACTGGGGCGTGCGGGCCACCTCCGCGGCCGAGAAGTCCCGCTCGTGCGCCGGGCGCGCGCCGCCCCGTGCCACCGCACCCACCTGGGCTGGCTGCTCGCGGATCAGCAGCGCGGCCGGGACGACCACCAGCCACGCCAGGTCGCCGATCACCAGCATCGCGCCCCGCCACCCCACCAGCGTGGTGAGCCAGCGGGCCAGGGGCGAGACCGCCAGGACCCCGAGGCCGATGCCCGCCGAGACGATGGCCACCGCGAGCCCCCGGTCGGCGGTGAACCAGCGGGTCGCGGTGGCCGTCAGCGGCGCGTAGAAGGCGCCCACGGCCAGGCCCACCATCACGCCGAAGGTGACCTGCAGGTGCCAGAGCGCGCCGGCCTGGCTCGACAGCACCATGCCGAGCCCCAGCAGGAGGCCGCCCGAGAGCGCCACCACTCGCGTGCCGATCCGGTCGGACAGCGCGCCCCAGGCGAGGGAGCCCACGCCCATGGCGATCCAGTTGACCAGCGCGATGGCCGAGATGCCGGTCCGGCTCCAGCCCATGGACTCCTCGACGGGCTTGAGGAAGACGCCCAGGGAGAACAGCGCGCCCATGCCCATGCAGATGATGGCGGCGGAGGCCCCGAGCACCACCCAGCCGTAGAAGAGGGGGCGCTGACCCATGGCGCGGACTACGATAGCATGGTCGCCATGTGGCAGCTGCTCTGGCCCGGTCTCGGGTTCGCGGTGGTGGCGGCGCTGGCGCTGGCGCTGCGCGGCGTGCTCCTGTCCACCCTCCGCCGCCTGGCCCGCCAGCCCAACGGGCTCGCAGCGTTCGCGGACGCCGTCCGCCTGCCCTCCATCCTGTGGGCGATCGTCCTGGGGCTGTGGGCGGCCCTCGAGGTGGCGGGGGAGATGGCCCGCATGCCGCGGCGGCTCAGCCAGGAGCTGGGGCTCCTGCTCGAGGTGGCCATCGTGCTCTCGGTCACCATCACGGTGGCCGGCGTGCTGGGGACCATCATCACGCGGGCCGGCGAGCGCCAGGCGCTGGGCGGCCCGGTCACCGGGCTGGCGCGCACGGCCGTCCGGGGCGCCGTGCTCATCGTGGGCGGCCTCGTCCTGCTGAGCACGCTGGGCATCGAGATCACGCCCATCCTCACCGCCCTCGGCGTGGGCGGCCTGGCGGTGGCGCTGGCCCTCCAGGACACGCTCTCCAACCTGTTCGCGGGGATGCACCTGCTGGCCGACCGCCCCATCCGGGTCGGCGACTACGTCAAGATCGCCGACACGGTGGAGGGCTACGTGGTGGACGTCGGCTGGCGCTCCACGCGCGTCCGCACCCTGGCCAACAACGTGGTGGTGGTGCCGAACAAGAAGGTGGCCGAGTCCATCATCACCAACTACGACCTGCCCGAGTCGCGGATGTCCCTGCTGATCCGCGTGGGGGCGGCCTACGGCAGCGACCCGGAGCGCGTGGCGGCGGTGCTCGCGGACGAGGCGGCAAAGGCGGCGGGCGAGGTGCCCGGGCTCCTCGCCGACCCGCCGCCGCAGGCCCGGCTCATTCCCGGCTTCGGCGAGTACGCGCTGGAGTTCACGCTGGTCTGCCACGTGGCCACGTTCGTGGACCAGTACGCCGTCCAGGACGAGCTGCGCCGGCGCATCCTGCGCCGGTTCCGGGCCGAGGGGATCGAGATCCCCTTCCCGGTGCGCACGGTGGAGATCCGGCCCCCGGACGGCCCCTCAGGGGAAGCGCGGGCGCTCCCGCACCAGCGCCAGGAGCCCGAGGGCCAGGGCCATCGTCGCGGCTAGCCCGACCCACGGGCCCCGGTAGCCGCCGGCCTGCTCCACGCACCAGCCGAACACCGGCGGCCCCAGCGTCACGCCCAGCGAGGAGACGGCCAGGCCCAGGCCGACGGCGGTGCCGGCCGAGCGGGGACCGGCCAGCTCCGCCATGAGCGTGTGCTGCACGCCGTTCCAGCCGATGCCGGCGAAGCCGAACAGCAGCGACAGCGGGACCAGCGCCAGCGCGGGGGTGCCGGGGCCGGTGGCGGCCATGGCCAGCGAGCAGAGGGCCGAGCCGCACCCGGCGATGGCCAGGGGCGTCCGCCGCCGCCCGCCGAAGGTGCGGTCGGACAGCACCCCGAACACGATGCGCCCGGCCATGCCGGCCACCTGGGCGAGCGCCAGGTAGCGCCCAGAGGCCAGCAGCGGCACGCCCACGACCTCCTTCAGGTACAGGACGAAGAAGGCCAGCCACACCGTCTGCATCGCGGCGAAGATCATGGTGGCGCTGGCCACCAGCCAGAGGTCGCGGGTGAGGAGCACCTCGCGCACGGCGCGCCCCGCGCCGGGCGGGGGCGGGGGCAGGTCGGGCGGGTCCCGGTAGACGAGGGCCGACG
>JBBIOF010000290.1:0-4191 GCA_037443505.1 Candidatus Rokuibacteriota bacterium | reverse complement strand
GCCAGGGTTCCCAGCTCGTACTCGACCTCGCGCAGGCGCTGGGCCAGCCGATCGCGCTCGTCCCGGAGGGTCCGGGTGAGCGCGACAACGGCGTCGATCAGCAATCGCTCCCGCTCGTCCATGGCATCCCGCCGGCTCCGTCCAGCAAGAAGGGTGCCGGCGGGAAAGCATTGCCGGACGCGGAGTTCGGCGAGGGCATCCCCATCGGCAAGTGTGCGCTTCCGTGACACGCTCCGCCCGGGTGTCGGTCCCGGGGACACTCGCCGGCGCGTGCTAGAATTTGTCGCGATGCCGATCTACGAGTACGAGTGTCGCGACTGTCGGCGCGTCGTCAGTCTCCTCGTGCTCCGGCCCTCCGCCGCCGCCTCGCCGGCCTGCCCCCGCTGCGGCGGCACGGCGCTCACGCGGCTCATGTCCCGGTTCGCGACCGTCAAGTCGGAGGAGGCGCGCCTGGAGGCCCTGGCCGATCCCTCGAGCCTCGGTGACCTCGACGAGAGCGACCCCGCCAGCGTCGCCCGCTTCATGAAGAAGATGGGGCGCGAGATGGGAGACGAGCTGGGTGACGACTTCGAGGAGGCCGTGGACGAGGCCATGAGCGAGTCGGCGGGCGACGCGGGCGACGGCGACGCGGACGCGCCGTCAGGCTCCTCCTCCGAGGTCTCCGACACCTCGGACCTGTGAAGGTCACCGTCCACGACCACCTCGACGCGGTGGGCGCCGCCGCGTGGGGCGGGCTCCACGCCCGCACGCGCCTGCGCTCGCCCTTCCTCACCTGGACCTGGCAGGCCGAGTGGGTGCAGGCCTTCGCCTCCGGGCGGCGCCTCGAGGTGTGGCGCGTGGACGACGGGCGCGACGCGCCGCTGGCGCTGCTGCCGCTCTGCGAGGCCGGGCCCGGCCTCTGGCGGCTGGTCGGGGGGGCCGACGTCTCCGACTACCTGGACCTCCTGGCGCCCGAAGGGCGCGAGGAGGAGGCCTGGAGCGCGCTGCTGGGCGCGAGGGCGGCGCGCCCCGACGTCTGGGAGCTCCACTCGGTCCCGGCCGGCTCGCCCACCGTCACCCACCTCCCGGCCCTGGCCGAGGCGTTCGGGCTCCGCGTGACGGTCGAGGTGGAGGAGCGCTGCCCCGTGCTGGCGCTCCCCGACTCCTGGGACGCCTACCTGGAGCGGCTGCGCGGCAAGGAGCGCCACGAGCTCCGGCGGAAGATGCGGCGGCTCGAGCGGGAGGCGCCCGACGCCCGGCCCGCGTGGACCGGCACGCGCGAGGGCGTGGAGGCCCGCCTGGGCGACTTCCTCGACCTCCACCGCCGCTCGCGCGGGGGCAAGGCCCGCTTCATGGACGCGCGCATGGAAGGCTTCTTCCGGCGCGTGGCACCCGCCCTGGCCGCGCTCGGCATGGCCCGGCTGTGGTTCCTCGACACCCCCGGCGGCCCGCTGGCGGCGTTCATGACCATCGAGTGGGACGGCACCGTCGGCCTCTACAACTCCGGCTTCCGCCCCGACCGGGCCGCCCTGTCGCCCGGGCTCGTGCTGCTGGCTCACGTCGTCCGCGACGCCATCGAGCGCGGCGCGCGCCGGTTCGACTTCCTCCGGGGCGAGGAGCGCTACAAGTACGACTTCGGCCCGGTGGCCGAGGACGTCTGCCTGGTGACGGTGGCCCCGGCGTGACCCTCCGCGTCGCGATGCTGAGCGTGCACACGTGCCCCCTCGCGGCGCTGGGGGGCAAGGAGACGGGCGGGATGAACGTGTACGTGCGCGAGCTGGGGCGCGAGCTGGCCCGCATGGGCCTGGGGGTGGACGTCTTCACCCGCTCGCAGAACCCGGCCATCCCGCGCGTGGTGGCGCTGGGCGAGGGAGCCCGGGTGGTGCACCTGCCCGCGGGCCCCCAGGCGCCGCTGCCCCGCGAGGCCGTGCACGCGCACCTGGAGGAGTTCGTGGCCGGGGTCGAGGCGTGGCGCGCCGCGCGGGGCGTCCACTACGGGCTGATCCACTCCCACTACTGGCTGTCCGGCGTGGTGGCGCTGGCGCTCCGGCGCCGGTGGGACGTGCCCGTGGTCCACATGTTCCACACGCTGGGGCGCCTCAAGAACGGCGCGGCGAGGGGCCCGGGCGAGCGGGAGCCGCTGCTCCGGATCCGCGAGGAGACGCGCATCGCGGCCGGCGCGGACCGGGTGGTGGCCGCCAGCCCCGTGGAGCGCACCCAGCTCGTCCGCTGCTACGGGGCGGACGCGGCGCGGATCGCCGTGGTCCCGTGCGGCGTGGACACCGTCCTGTTCCGCCCCGGCTCGCGCGAGGCGGCCCGGAACGCGCTGGGGCTCGACGGCACCCCGCTCGTCCTCTACGTGGGCCGCATCGCCCCCGTGAAGGGGCTGCGCACGCTCCTGGACGCGGCGGCGCTGCTCAGGGACCGCGGCCGGACGCTCCGGCTCCTCATCGTCGGCGGCGACGCCGACGAGCCCGTGGACGGCCACGAGGCGGACCTCCGGCGCCGGGCCGCGGCGCTGGCGCTCGACGGCGTCGTGCGGTTCGTGGGCGCCCAGCCCCAGCAGACGCTCCGCACCTACTACGTGGCGGCTGACGTCACGGTGCTGCCCTCGTACTACGAGTCCTTCGGCATGGTGGCCCTGGAGGCCATGGCCTGCGGCAGCCCCGTGGTGGCCTCCCGGGTGGGGGGCCTCGCCACCACCGTGCGGGACGGCGTGACGGGCTGCCTGGTCCCCGACGGCGATGCCGCGGCCCTGGCCGACCGCATCGAGGCCCTGCTGGCCGATCCGGCGCTGGGGTGGCGACTGGGCCGGGAGGGGGTGCGATGGGCGGCCCGCCACCGGTGGCCCTGCGTCGCCGAGGCCATCTGCCGCGAGTACGCCGCCCTGGAGCCCCGGGCCGGGGCTCACCTGGCCACCGCGCGCTGCCGCGGCTGAGCTCCCGGCGGGCCGGGACCGGCCGCCCCGCTGTGCTACACTCGCGCGCCGTGGGAACCCTCCTCGAGGTCCAGGGGCTCACCACGCACTTCCTGACCGCGGCCGGCGTGGTCCGCGCGGTGGACGGCGTCTCCTGGGACATCCGGGAGGGCGAGACCGTCGCGCTCGTGGGTGAGTCGGGCTGCGGCAAGAGCGTGAGCGCGCTGTCCATCATGCGGCTCGTCGCCGCGCCCGCCGGGCGCATCGTGGGCGGGCGGGTCCTGTTCAAGGGGCGCGACCTGCTCACCCTGTCCGAGGAGGAGATGCGCCGCGTGCGGGGCCGGGAGATCGCGATGATCTTCCAGGAGCCCATGACCTCGCTGAACCCGGTGCTGTCCATCGGCCGCCAGATGACCGAGGGGCTGGAGATCCACCTGGGCATGGCGCCGGCCGCGGCCCGCGCCCGGGCCGCCGAGCTGCTGGCCATGGTGGGCATCCCCGACCCGGAGCGGCGGCTCGGGCAGTACCCCCACCAGTTCAGCGGGGGCATGCGCCAGCGGATGATGATCGCCATGGCGCTGGCCTGCAACCCGTCCCTGGTGCTGGCCGACGAGCCCACCACGGCCCTGGACGTGACCATCCAGGCCCAGATCCTGGAGCTCATGAAGGACCTGAGCCGGCGCTTCGGCGTCGCCATGCTCGTCATCACCCACAACCTGGGCGTGGTCGCCCGCTACGCCGACCGGGTGAACGTGATGTACGCGGGCCGGATCGTCGAGCGGGGGACCGCCCGGCAGATCTACCACGACCCCCGGCACCCCTACACGCTCGGCCTCCTCCGCTCGGTCCCCCGGCTCGATCAGCCGCGCAAGGGGAGGCTGGACCCCATCGAGGGCCAGCCTCCCGACCTGGCGCGCCCGCTGCCGGGCTGCCGCTTCGCCCCCCGCTGCCGGTTCGCCCTCCCCCGGTGCGCGCACGACCTCCCCCCCCTCCTCCCGGTCGGGGACGACCACCTGTCCGCCTGTTTCGTGGCGGACCAGCTGGCCGGCGCCGGTTCCGGGCGATGAGCGCGACCGCCGACCCGCGGAAGCGACCGACCCTCCTCGAGGTCCGGAACCTGCGGAAGCACTTCCCGGTCACCGCCGGCCTTTTCGGGCAGCGGGTGGTGGGCGACATCAAGGCCGTGGACGGCGTGAGCTTCACGATCCGCGAGGGGGAGACGGTCGGGCTCGTCGGGGAGTCGGGAAGCGGGAAGACGACCCCCGCCCCCACCCACACGAGGGCCCGCCCGGCGC
>JBBIOF010000289.1:0-4193 GCA_037443505.1 Candidatus Rokuibacteriota bacterium | reverse complement strand
GGCCCGCCGCCCCTGGTGTGGCCCCCGCCGCCTGAGCCGGCCCGCATCCGGTACCTGGGCAGCCTCGCGCGGCCCCAGGACGTCGAGGGGCCACCGTCCCTCCTCCGGCGAATCTGGGAGGCGGTCGCCGGCCGGGAGGACATCAGGATCGTCCGGCCCTACGGAGTGGCCGCCGACCGCGAGGGCCGGGTCTACGTGGCCGACTCGGCGGCGCGTCTGGTCCACGTCTTCGACACGCGCGAGCGCCGGTACCGCGCCATCCGGCGCCCGGGGCGGCGCGGCTTCGAGATGCCCATCGGCGTGGCCGTGGCGGCCGACGGCACCGTGTACGTCAGCGACTCCGAGCTCAGGGTGGTGGCCGCCTTCGACCGCGGCGGCCGGCTGCTGCGGGAATTCGGCGGGGAGCTGGGCCGGCCGACCGGACTCGCGCTCTCGCCTGCAGGCGACCGGCTGTACGTCGTGGACACGGTGGGTCACCTCGTCGCGGTCTTCGACCCGGCCGGGCGCCTGGTGGGCGCCATCGGGGAGCGGGGCACGGGTCCCGGGAGCTTCAACTTCCCCACCAACGTGGCGGTGGACCGGGAGGGCCTCCTCTACGTCAGCGACACGATGAACGTCCAGGTGAAGGTCCTGCGCCCGGACGGCCGGCCCGTCGCCGCGTTCGGCCGGCTCGGGGACGGCAGCGGAGACCTGCAGCGGCCCAAGGGCCTCGGGGTGGACTCGGAGGGGCACGTCTACGTGGTGGAGGGCCTGCACGACGTCGTGCAGATCTTCGACCGGGACGGGCGCTTCCTGCTGGCGGTGGGCGGCACCGGACACGCGCCGGGCTCCTTCTGGCTCCCGGCGGGCCTGTTCATCGACCACCAGGATCGGATCTACGTGGCCGACAGCTACAACGGCAGGGTGCAGGTGTTCCAGTACCTGCGGGGCGTGCCGTGAGGGCGCTCCGGCTCGCGCTCCTGATCGTGCCGCTGCTCCCGGGCGGCGCCGCCGCCCAGGGGATGCTCGCGTCCAAGCACAACCTCTCGGTGACGGGGCCAGGACCGGTGCGGGCGGGCACCGAGACCCAGATCTGCGTCTTCTGCCACACGCCGCACAACGCGAACCCGGCCCAGCCGCTCTGGAACCGCCAGCTCTCGGGCCAGACGTACACGCCCTACGCGAGCGGGACCCTGCAGGCCTCGGTGGGCCAGCCCAACGGCTACTCCCGCCTGTGCCTGAGCTGCCACGACGGCACGATCGCCATCGGCAGCGTCCACAACCTGGGCGGCCAGTCGGCGACGATCCAGATGGTGGGCACCGGGCCCGGGGGAGTGATGCCGCCGGGCCCGGGGCTGCTGGGCACGAACCTGAGCAACGACCACCCCGTGTCCTTCGTGTTCGACGCCGCCCTGGCGGCGGCCGACGGCGAGCTGGTGGCGCCGGCGGCGCTGACGGGGCTGGTCCGGCTGTACGAGGGCGCCACGCCGGGCCTCCGCAACTCCGTGCAGTGCACGACGTGCCACGACCCGCACCTCACCGTCCACCCGAAGTTCCTCAAGAAGTCCTTCGTCGGGCGGACGGACAACCTGTGCCTGACCTGCCACGTCAAGCCCGGCTGGGTGGGCTCGAGCCACGAGTCGGCGACGGCCCGGTTCTTCCCGGCGGGCAGCGGCACGTCGGTCGCCGACCTCTCGTGCGGCGCCTGCCACACCCCCCACACGAAGCAGGGGGCCCCGCGGCTGCTCCGCGACGCCGCGACGGACGCGGGCGCGCCCGCCATCGAGCTGACCTGCTACCGCTGCCACGCGCCGCCGGCCCAGGGCGGCGTGAGCTTCGACCTCCTCACCCAGTTCACGAAGGCCCGCCGGCACCCGATCGCGGACTACGCGGGCCACGAGCCGGTGTTCACCGTGGCGGCGCCGCCGCCGGAGGCGCCGCTCAACACGTCCAAGCACGTGGAGTGCACGGACTGCCACAACCCCCACCGCGTGCGCGCCCGGGGAACGCCCGGCACCGGCGGGGTCTTCGAGGGGATGCGCGGCGTCGACCTCGCCGGCAACGCCGTGGACGACGTCACCCAGAACCGCGATCTGGCCGAGCACGAGGTCTGCTTCCGCTGCCACGGCGACACGTTCGCCACGGTGGTCGGCACCACCGTCCAGGCCGACCCCGGCGGGACCATCCCCACCGGCAACAAGCGCATCGAGTTCCAGACCACCAACAGTGCGTACCACCCGGTGGCCGGCGCCGGCCGCAACACGTCGGCGAACCTGGAGGCCCAGCTCGCGCCCAACGGCCTCGGCACCTCGTCGGTGATCCGGTGCAGCGACTGCCACAACAACGACTACTACGCGGGCCCGTCGTTCCGGGGCGTCGTGTCCCAGTACCCGGCCAACCAGGCCCAGCCCAAGGGGCCTCACGGCTCGGCGCGGTTCAACCTCCTGCGGGCGCGTGTGTGGAACGCGCTGCCCGGCCCCGCGAGCTGGTCGTCCACGAACTTCGACCTCTGCTTCCACTGCCACGATGTGGGCCGGCTGACTACCCGGCGCTTCTCCGAGGGCGCGCGGACCAACTTCGACGACGAGGGCGACCCCCCGAGCGGCAAGGGCAAGGGCAACCTGCACTGGGTCCACCTGATCGACCGGGTGGACAAGAGCCGTCCGGTCTGCAAGAGCTGCCACTACAACGTCCACTCCAACGTGGAGGCGCCCAACACGCAGTACCGCGTCAACGGGATCGTGTACACCACCCCCAACGCCGCGGGCGTGCCCACCCGGCTCGTGAGCTTCCACCCGAGCATCCGGCCGGTGGGCGGGCGGGCCCGGCCCGAGTGGGAACTCAACACGACCACGCGGGAGCGCCGGTGCTGGCTGCAGTGCCACCGGACGGACGGCACGCCCGGGGGAGCCGTCATGGACGGCTTCGGCTACCGGCCGCCCTCCGGGGACCTGCCGTAGGGCGACCCGGCCCGCGGGGAGGGCGCGGGCACGGTCGGGGGGTGCCGGGCCCCGGTCTCAGCGGAGGCGGGCCAGGTCGAAGGCGAAGCGGATCTCGTGGCCGGTCTGGTCGCGCAGCACCAGCGTGACCGGGGCGTCGGGTCGGAGACCGTCCGTCGCGAAGGTGTAGTAGCCCGGGGCGATCCAGCGCCCTTGCCGACCCTCCACCTGCTCGCCGTGGAAGACGTCCCAGCGCACCGGGGCGTGGGTGCTCCCGTCCTGCTCCAGCCGGACCACGTGGCTGCGCAGGTAGTCGCGGCCGGGTCCGACGATCACCACGTGGAACTGGAGGTGGCCGCGCACGGGCAGGAGGATGCGCTCGACGTCCTCGGGCGTCAGGGGCTTGGCGATGGCCCTCCACCGGCGGGCCTCGAGCGCCAGCGTGGAGAACTCGGTGAACAGCAGTGCCCGCCCCACGTCGGGGCCCAGGTCCACGACGTATTCCGGATCCAGCTCGTCGATGGCACGGCCCGCTGCGCGCCACGCCTCGAAGGTGGCCCGCCCGTGGGCGAGGGCCTCCTCGATCTGCCCCGGCGTGAGGTTCACCCACGCGGCCCCGGCCGGCCGGCCGGGGACGGCGAGCGCGACGAGGAGTCCCATCCGGACCAGCGTCCGACGGAGCTTCGCGGTCGTGTTGTCGCGGCGCGCGGCAGTCATGGCTCCCCCGGTAGGGCTCCGAGCGCCAGCATAACCCGCGCCAGCGCGGCATGGCTCCTTCCCGTCGGACGCGGGGAGGGCCCGCGGGGAAAATCCACCGGCGCCGGGGACTTTCCCCCAGCACCCCTCGGGCCTGCGAGGGGACGGCGGTAGCCGGCCGGGGCCCGCGGGCCGGCACACCGGTTGCTCCGACAGGCGCCGGTGGCGACGACCTGGTGGCGGTGGATCGGGGAGTCCCGGCGGGCGCTGTGGGCCGGCGGCGCCGCGATGGTCGGCCTGATGCTCGCGCTCGGGGCCGTGATGGGCGAGATCTTCGCCGAACACGCCCTGCTCCACGAGGCGCGGCACGTTGCCGACGCGGCCCGCATGGTGGTGGCGCTGCAGCGGGACGTGCACGGGGCCGACCCGCCCGTCGCCGCGGCCGCGGCGATGTGGCTGTTGCTGCGCGGGGACGACATCGCGCGAAGGTACGGCGAGGCCCGGCAGCGGGTCGAGGCGTTCCGCCGCCTGCTGCGCACGACCGCGGGGCCGATCAACGGCAAGCAGCCGGTCAACCGC
>JBBIOF010000288.1:0-4196 GCA_037443505.1 Candidatus Rokuibacteriota bacterium | reverse complement strand
GCCGGCGTCCCGGCCGGGGCGCCGGACACGGGCTCGAGCGGCCCGAGGACGAGCTTCAGGGACCGGACGGCGCCGAAGCGCGCGGCGACCGCGGCCGCCAGCTCGGACGACCGGAGCGTGAGCTCGGAGAGCCAGGGAGAGTTGTCCACGACCACCTCGAGACTTCCATTGACGAGCCGCCGGGGCTGCGCGTGGCGGGCCACGTCCGCGCCGACGACCGACGGCCAGGCCCGGCGGATCCGGTCCTCGGTCAGCCGATCTCGCAGCTCGGGGAGGGCGCCCACCAGGAGCTCGCCGACGGCGCGTGGCCTGGAAGAGGTCACAACGCCGGTATGATACTCCCCCACCGCGCGCGGTGGCCAGCGTGGTGAGCGGGCCAAATTGACTCGCCTCCGACCCCCCTTTATAGTGGCCTGCAACATGGCGAAACCGCGCCGCGGGGACGTGCTCGAGCTGCTCGTGGACGACCTCGCGTTCGGGGGCGAGGGCGTGGGACGCGCCGACGGCTACGTGATGTTCGTCCGCGGCGGCCTGCCCGGCGACCGGCTGCGGGTGCGGGTCACGGAGACCCGGGCGCGCTACGGGCGCGGCGTCGTCGAGGAGATCGTGGCCCCGTCGCCCCACCGCGTCGAGGCGCCCTGTCCCTACTTCGGCCGCTGCGGCGGCTGCCGCCTCCAGCACCTGGCCTACGAGGCGCAGCTGGCCTTCAAGGCGAAGCAGGTGCGGGACTGCCTGGAGCGGCTGGGCGCGGCGGGCGCCTTCGAGCTGCGGCCCATCCTCCCCGCGCCCGAGGCCTACGGGTACCGCAACAAGATGGAATTCACCGTCGCCGGCACGGCGGCGGCGCCCGTGATCGGCCTGCACGAGGCCGACCGCTACGACGTGGTCCTCGACATCGACCGCTGCCTGCTGCAGACGGAGACGATGAACGCCCTCCTGGACGAGGTCCGCCGCGAGGTCCGCGCCCGCGGGCTCTCCGTGTACGACCAGGAGTCGGGCCACGGGCTCCTCCGCTTCGTGACCCTCCGGGAGGGCCGGCGCACCGGCGACGCCATGGTGAACATCGTGGCGGCCGCCCCCGAGGTGGAGGCGCTGGGCCCCGTCGCCGAGCGCCTCCGGGCCCGGGTGCCGGCCACCGCGAGCGTCGTCCTGAACGTGAACGCCAAGAAGGCGGCCGTCGCGGTGGGAACGGAGGAGCACGTGCTCCTCGGACGCGACCACATCACCGAGCGCCTGGGGCCGGTGAGCTTCCAGGTCTCGGCGAACTCGTTCTTCCAGACCAACACCCTGCAGGCCGAGCGCCTGTTCGGGATCGTGGAGGGCGCCTGCGAGCTCGGGGGGTCCGAGACCGTGGTGGACCTCTACTCGGGCACCGGCGCCATCAGCCTGCTCCTGGCCCGGCGCTGCCGCCGCGTCTACGGCATCGAGGTCGCGGCCGCGGCGGTGGCGGACGCGGTCCGTAACGCGGCGGCCAACGGCGTCGACAACTGCACCTTCCTGGCGGGCGAGGTCCGCGACGTCCTCCCCAGGCTCCTGGCCGAGGGCGTGCGGGCCGAGGTCGTCGTGGCCGACCCGCCGCGGGCGGGCTTCCATCCCAAGGCGCTGACCGCGCTGGTGGCGCTGGCCCCCGCGCGCCTGGTCTACGTGTCCTGCAACCCCGCCACCCTGGCGCGCGACGTGGGAGACCTCCTCCGGATGGGCTATCGCCTGGAGTGGGTCCAGCCGGTGGACATGTTCCCGCAAACGCCTCACATCGAGGCCGTCGCCCGTCTCCGACGGGCGGCATGAGCGTCTACCTCCTCCGGCGGCTCCTGCAGTCGCTCCTGGTCCTCTTCGGCGTCTCCTTCGTCGTCTTCGCCATCCTGTTCCTGACCGGCGACCCCGCCCTGGTGCTCCTGCCGCCCGAGGCGTCGGCGGAGGACATCCGCCGCTTCCGCGAGGCCATGGGCTTCGACGACCCCTTCCTGGTCCAGTACGGGCGCTTCCTGGCCGGCGCGGTGCAGGGGGACTTCGGCAAGTCCATCCGCCACGGCGAGCCGGCCTTCTGGCTGGTGGTCGAGCGGATGCCGGCGACGTTCGAGCTGGCCGGGGCCGCGCTCCTGCTCGCCCTGTGCCTGGCGATCCCGGCCGGCGTCGTCTCGGCCGTGCGGCGCAACACCGTGCTGGATTACCTCTCGACCGTGGTGGCCCTGCTCGGCCAGTCCATGCCCACCTTCTGGCTGGGCATCATGCTCATCCTGATCTTCTCCGTGGGGCTCAACCTGCTACCGTCGTCCGGGCGCGGGGACCTGGAGCACCTGATCCTCCCCGCGGTCACCCTGGGCCTCTTCACCACGGCCCGGATCACCCGGCTGACGCGGTCGGGGATGCTGGACGTGCTGAACCAGGACTACATCCGCACGGCGAGGGCCAAGGGCGTGGCCGACCCGCCCGTGGTATGGAAGCACGCGCTCAAGAACGCCGCCATTCCCATCGTCACCATCGTGGGCATCGAGCTCGGCACCCTCCTGGGCGGCTCGGTGATCACGGAGACGATCTTCGCCTGGCCCGGGGTGGGCCGCCTGTCGGTCCAGGCCATCTACAACCGCGACTACCCGGTGGTCCAGGCGGCGGTGTTCCTCCTGGCCTCGACCTTCGTGATCGTGAACCTGGTGGTGGACGTCCTCTACACTTACCTGGACCCGCGGATCCGGCTGCGATGAGGGGCGTGGAGGCGGGCACGTGAGCCGGGCGGTCGAGACGGCCGCCCTGCCGCTTGCCGAGCGGCCCCCTGCGGTCCCGGAGTGGGTGCTGCTCCTCCGCCGGCTGGCCCGGCGGCGCACGGCGCTCTTCGGCGCCGTGGTCGTCGTGCTGGTGGTCCTCACGGCGGCGGCCGCGCCGTGGGTGTCGCCGTTCGACCCGCTGCTCCAGGACCTGGAAAACCGGCTCAAGCCGCCGATGTGGCGCGACGCCGCGGGCGGGGTGCATCCCCTGGGCACGGACCACCTGGGCCGCGACCTCCTGGCGCGGGTGGTCTACGGCGCCCGGCCGGCCCTGCTGGTGGGGTTCGCGGCGGTGACGATCTCGGGGCTCCTCGGCATGGTGGTCGGGCTCCTGTCGGGCTACTTCGGCGGCCGCGTGGACGACGTCCTGATGCGCCTGGGCGACGTCCAGCTGGCCTTCCCCTTCATCCTGCTGGCCATCGCCGTCATCGGCGTGCTGGGGCCCAGCCTGGGGACCATCATCGTGGTGATCGGGGTGTCGAGCTGGGTGGTCTACGCCCGGGTGGTGCGGGGGGCGGTGCTGTCCCTGCGGGAACGGGAGTTCGTCCAGGCCGCCCTGGCCCTCGGCGCGGGAGACGCGCGGGTGCTGGCCCGCCACATCCTGCCCAACGCGTTCACGCCCTGGCTCGTGGTGGCCACCCTCGACATGGCGCGGGTCATCGTCATCGAGTCGGCCCTGTCCTTCCTGGGCCTGGGCGTGCAGCCACCGACCCCGACCTGGGGCGGGATGCTGGCCGACGGCCGGGTCTACATCTCGACCGCCTGGTGGCTGGCCACGTTCCCCGGCCTCGCCATCCTCGTCGCCGTGCTGGGCATCAACCTGTTCGGCGACGGCCTCCGCGATACACTGGACCCGCGCCTCAAGGTCTGACGCCCGGACGCCGAGGCGGGGCTGCTGCCCCGCTGCGGCAGGAGGGTCGGCGCCATGCGGGACTGGCTGGGGTTGGTCCTGATCACGGCACTGGTGGGAGGTGGGGCGGGGCCAGCCGGCGGCGCTGAGCCGGAGGGCCGGAACCCGGCGATCGCCCGGACCGACGGGACAGCGGCGGCAGCGCAGCCGCGGCCCGCGGCGGAGGGCGGCGCGGCCGCGGCGGGCCCGGAGGATCTCACCTGGCTCCGGTCCGAGACCGGGCGGGACGTGCCCGATCCGACCGGCACGAGGTTCTTCAGGCCGGCTGTCTCCGGAGGGACGGGCCCGACGCTCTGAGCCCGGCGGCCGGGCACCCGGAGCCCCCCATCACCTCCAGCGGAGCCGCCGCAGCGCCAGGAGGAGCGCGGCCGCGGGGGTGGTGATCCAGAGCCACCCCGGGGGGACGTCCAGCGCCAGGTGCAGCGCCCCCGCGAGGACGCCGCCCACCGCCGCGATCCAGAGGAGGACGGAGGTGGCCCGGTCCACCGCCTCGCGCCAGCCGGCTCCGGCGGCGCCGGCGGCCG
>JBBIOF010000287.1:0-4229 GCA_037443505.1 Candidatus Rokuibacteriota bacterium | reverse complement strand
CCCGAGCGCCACCGCGCGCTCGAGGGCGATGAGCGTGCCGAGGAACCCGGACACCATGAGCGGCCCGTGGAAGGCCGCCACGGGCAGGGCGAGGGTGGGCACGTCCCACCCGAGCCGGGCGAGACCGCCCAGCAGCGCGCCCAGGAGGGCCAGCACGCCCAGCCCCATCAGGGGCAGGCGACGGCGCGGCGGGAAGGAGCCGGCCGGCGGCATCGGTCAGCCGGCCCAGCCCAGCCGCGCCTTCGCCGCGTCGGACATCATGGAGGGACGCCACGGCGGGTCCCAGACCAGCTCGACGTCCACCGACTTCACGCCGGGAACCCGCTGCCGGACCGTCGCCTCCGCCTCCTCGCTCAGCGACTCGCCCAGCGGGCACGCCGGCGTCGTCATGGTCATGCGGATCCTGACGCGGCCGTCGTCCACCCCGACGTCGTAGACGAGCCCGAGATCGACGACGTTGATCCCGAGCTCGGGGTCGATGACCAGTCTGAGCGCCTCGCGGACCTCGTCGGCTGTCATGGTGTTCCCCCCTCACCGTTCATCCTAATCCGGCGGCCGCGGCGGTTCCGCGACCAGGGTCACATCCGCGCGCCCCCGGGGGCGAAGAGGGTCCGGCGGCGGGAGACCGAGACGAAGCAGTAGCCGGCTGGCCCGGAACACCGCGGCCCGCGTGCTCGCCGCCCGCGCCTGCCTCCGCAAGGACTTCCAGCTCGACCTAAGTCGCAGACGCCCGCGGCGCGCCCGCCGTACCGTGGGAGGCGACGGGACCGCGAGGTCCGATCGACAGACACGAGGGAGGACGATGACATGAGACGGTGGAGTCTGATCGTACCGCTCCTGCTGGGAGCGCTCGCCCTGCTGCCGGCGGGCGCCGAGGCGCACTGCGATGCCATCGACGGCCCGGTGGCTACGGCCGCCGCCAGGGCGCTGGAGGCGAGGAACGTGAACGTGGTGCTGCCCTACGTGCCCGCCGAGGCCGAGGCGGAGCTGACGGCGGCGTTCCGGCAGGCCGTGGTGGTCCGCGGCCAGGGCGCGGAGGCCAGGGCGCTGGCGGACCGCTACTTCATGGAGACCGCCGTCCGGCTGCACCGGGCCGGCGAGAAGGCACCCTACACCGGCCTGAAGCCGGCCGGCCTGGACTTCGGCCCGGCCATCCCCGCGGCCGAGCGCGCGCTCGCCACGGGCACGGCCGACCAGCTCCTCTCGCTCATCGGGCACGAGGTCACCCACGGCGTGACGCACCGCTTCGAGGAGGCCATGGCCCGCAAGGGCGCCGCGAAGGAGCCGACCACGAAGGCGGAGGTGGCCGCGGCCCGCGAGCGGGTGAGCGCGGAGCTGGCCTTCATCGGCTACGTGGAGAACCTCTACCAGGCGACCCGGGGCGGGGCGCACGCAGAGTAGCCGGGCGCCGCGTGCCCGGGGGGGCGTCCGGGCACCGCCCCGGGGCCCGTCCCGGCCGCGGCCCCCGGGCCCGGGCCCCCCGGGGCGTCGGGATCTCGCTAGGGCGCGCCCAGCCGGGCGGAGAGGCCCTCCCAGAGGGCGTCGATCCGGTCGGCGGGCACGCCCTGGCTGCGTGCGAACCACCGGAAGTCCTCCAGGCGCCGCGCGCGGATCAGCTCGACGTACACGGCCAGGGTGTGCGGCAGGTCGGCCTCCGCCTCCGGCGGCTCGGCGGCGGGGGTGGCGCACCCCCATCGGCAGCTCATGGATCCCTCCTGCGGCGGGCCGGGCCCGCCGCTCGCCCCGCTCCCACCATAGGTCGCCGGAGCCTCCCGGTCAAACCTGGCCCGCCGGCCGGAAGCGCGGTATGACCCCCGTCATAGGGCCCAGGCGCCCCCCTCCGGTAGCGTGAGGGCAACACGGAGCGTGAAGGAGGCGCCCATGGCCGACCAGAAGGACGAGCGCGACGGCCGCCCGCCGCTCATGCAGGCCGTCTTCGACAACCCGTTCCTGCTGCTGGTGATCGGGCTCGCCGTCCCGGTCGTCTTCTACACCATCTGGGGACTGCTGGAGATCGCCAGCATCCCCCTGGCCCGCTGAGGAGGGCGCCATGAGCATCCAGACCCTCCAGGGCGTGTGGTGGAAGAAGGTCGACCCGACGGAGAAGCTGTGGATCGGCATCGCCCTGGTGTGGTGCCTCGTGCTCTTCGCCATGATGCCCCTCTGGCACCTCACCGGGAAGCAGAACCCGTCCTTCGAGACGTACCGGACCACCGCCCTCGACTTCCAGAAGAAGGTGGACGCGTACGTGGAGAAGAACCGGGTCGGCGAGGACAAGGGCGTGCCCGTGGTGGCCGCCCGGCCCGGCGAGGACGTCTACATGCTGGGGCGCATGTGGTCGTGGTACCCGGTGCTGAAGCTCAGGAAGGGGGAGACGTACCGCCTCCACCTCTCCTCCATGGACCTGGTCCACGGCTTCTCGCTCTTCCCGCTCAACCTGAACTTCATGGTGCTGCCGGGGTACGAGTACGTGCTCACCGTCACCCCGACGGAGGCGGGCGAGGTCTACGCCGTGTGCAACGAGTTCTGCGGGATCGGCCACCACGCCATGGTGGGCAAGATCATCGTCGAGTAGGAGGTGGACCGGATGAACGCGACGACCTTCCGCACCTGCGCCCACACGGGCCTCCGGGTCGACCTCACCGCCGCGCGGCTGATCAAGGTCCACGCCGTGGCGGGCGTGCTCGCCATCCTGTTCGGCGGTATCGCGGCGGTGCTGGTCCTGCTCACCCGCTGGCCGGCCGTCCACCTGCTGGACCCCACCCTGTACTACCGGGCGCTGACGTTCCACGGCATCAACATGCTGATCTTCTGGATCATCTTCTTCGAGATCGCCATCCTCTACTTCGCGGCGCCGGTGGTGCTGTCGAGCCGCGTGGCCTGGCCCCGGGCGGGCTGGCTGGGCTTCGCGCTGATGGTGGCGGGCTCGCTGCTGATCGACGTGGCCATCCTGCGCGGCGGGGCCGACGTGATGTTCACGTCGTACGTGCCGCTGCGGGCCATCCCGTCCTTCTACCTGGGCTGGATCCTGTTCGCGGTGGGCGCCCTGATCGGCGTCCTGAACTTCTTCGCCACCCTGGTGGTGGCCCGCAGCGAGCGCACCTACCAGGGCTCCGTCCCGCTGGTGACCTTCGGCGCGCTGACCGCCGCCATCATCGCGGTGGTGACGCTGGCCCACGGCGCCATCATCTACATCCCCACCTGGCTCTGGTCCCTCGGCGTGGTGCAGAACCTGGACGCGGGGATGTACCGGCTGGTCTGGTGGGGCCTGGGCCACCCCTCGCAGCAGATCAACGTCTCGGCCATGGTGGCGGTGTGGTACCTGCTGGCCACGCTCACCGTGGGCGCCACGCCCGTGAACGAGAAGGTGAGCCGGTGGGCGTTCGTCCTCTACATCCTGTTCATCAACCTGGCCTCCGCCCACCACCTGCTGGTGGACCCGCAGGTGTCGCCGGCCTGGAAGATCTGGAACACCTCCTACGGCATGTACCTGGCCGTGCTGGCCAGCATGATCCACGGCATGACGGTGCCCGCCTCCGTGGAGGTCGCCCAGCGGCGCCACGGCCTCACCAAGGGGCTCTTCGAGTGGCTGGCGAAGGCCCCGTGGGGCAATCCCGGCTTCGCGGCGCTGATGCTCTCGCTGGTGCTCTTCGGCTTCATGGGCGGGATCACCGGCGTCACGTTCGGCGCGGAGCAGGTCAACATCATCTCCCACAACACCCTGCGCATCCCGGGCCACTTCCACGCCACGGTGGTGGCCGGCACCACCCTGGCCTTCATGGGCCTCACCTACTACGTGGTGCCGCTCATCTGGCGCCGCCGCGTGGTGGCGCCGCGGCTGGCCACCTTCCAGGTCTACGCCTTCGGCATCGGGGTGGCCATCTTCGCCGCCGGCATGACGACCGCCGGCTCCTACGCGGTGCCGCGCCGCCACTGGGACGTGCAGTTCGCCAACGCCATCTTCCAGCCGCCCGTGGAGGCCGCCGCCTACGTCTTCCTGGGCGTCATGGGCCTGGGCGGCCTGCTGGCCGCGCTGGGCGGGGCGCTCTACGTGGGGATCACCGTGGCGTCCGTGTTCTTCGGGCGGCGCATCCCGGACCGGCCGGGCGAGATCGCGCTGGCCTCCGTGCCGGCCGCGGGGACCCGGCACACGCCCATGTCGGGCACGATGGTCCTGGTCCTCGTGTTCCTGGCCGCCTTCGTCATCTACTACTTCCTCAACTGGAAGT
>JBBIOF010000286.1:0-4249 GCA_037443505.1 Candidatus Rokuibacteriota bacterium | reverse complement strand
CGTCGGCCCCACGCCCGTGGTGGCCGAGGCCGCGGCCCGGCGCCTGGTGGGGCGGCGGCCGGCCCCCGAGCTGTTCGAGGAGGTGGGGCGCGAGGTGGCCGCCTCGGTCGCGCCCGACAGCGACATCCACGCCTCGGCCGAGTACCGCCAGCACGTCGCCGGGGTCCTCAGCCGGCGCGCCCTGGCGCGCGCGGTGGAGCGGGCGAGAGGAGAGGGTCGATGAAGGAGCACACCGTCCGCGTCACGGTCAACGGCCGGACGTACGAGCGCACCGTGGAGGCGCGCAAGACGCTGGCCGACTTCCTGCGGGAGGACCTGGAGCTCACCGGCACCCATCTGGGCTGCGAGCACGGCGTGTGCGGGGCGTGCACGGTCATCCTGGACGGCGAGGCCGTCCGGTCCTGCCTGATCTTCGCCGTCCAGGCCGACGGCGCCACGCTGACCACCGTGGAGGGGCTGGCCGACGGTGACCGGCTGCACCCGCTGCAGGAGGCGTTCTGGGAGCACCACGGCCTGCAGTGCGGGTTCTGCACGCCCGGCATCCTGCTGAGCCTCGCCTGCTTCCTGCGCGACACGCCGTCGCCCACCGAGGGGGAGATCCGCGAGGCGCTCTCCGGCAACCTCTGCCGCTGCACCGGCTACCAGAACATCGTCATCGCCGCCCGCGCCGCCGCCGAGAAGATGGCGGCGGGCGCGCCGGCACGGGGGAGCTCATGACGACCAGGCTCCGGACCATCGTCGCCCTCGTCCTGTCCATCCTGGCGGCCGGCGCGCTGGCGCCGGCGCCGGCCCGGGCCCAGCGGGAGCAGCTCACGCTGCTCACCACCGTGACCCGCGTGGTGAACCTGCCCATGCTGGTGGGGCTCCGCCTGCTGGAGCGCGAGGACGGCATCGCCGTCACCGTGCGGGACCTGCGCTCGCCGGAGGCGGCCATGCTCGCGCTGATCGAGGGGCAGGGGCAGGTGGCCACCGGGTTCGCCCCGTTCTACCCGGCCGTGGAGAAGGGCGCCCGGGTGCGGGCGGTGATGGAGCTGTCGCGCCCGGAGTTCGTGGTGATGGCGAAGAAGGAGATCGGCACGGTGGCGGGCCTCCACGGCGTCCGGACCGCGTCGCACTCGCCGAAGTCCACGGTGCAGTCGCTCTTCGAGTTCTTCCTCCGCAAGCACCCGGGGGTGAAGCCGGACGTGGTCTTCATCCCCGAGGGCTCGCCGGCGCGGGCCCAGGCGCTGCTGCGTGGCGCCGTGGAGGCCGCGGCGTTCGACCTCTCGGCCGCCCAGGTGGTCGCGGAGCGCGCACCGGGCCGGTTCCACGTCCTGGTGGACTTCACCGACCAGCCCGTGTCCAGCAGCCTGCTGGTCGTGCGCGAGGACCTCGTCCGCCAGCGGCCCGACCTGGTGCGGAAGCTGGTGCGCCGGCAGATCGAGTCCTACCGCCGGGGCATCCGGGACCCGAAGTTCTGGGTGCGCGAGCGCGGCGACGCCCTGAAGGAGCTGGACGACGCGAAGCTCGAGGCCCAGCTCCGCGCCCTGGTGAAGATCTTCGACCCCAACGGCGGGCTCGACCGGATGCGCGCCGCCGGCGCCCGGGAGAACCTGGCCTTCCAGGTGGGCACGGGCAACCTGTCGGCCCCCCTGGAGAAGTGGAAGCCCGAGCAGTTCTACGACACCGGCGTGCTCGACGCCGTGCTCGGGGAGCTCGGGCGCTAGGAGCGCCGCGTGCGCGCCCGGTGGTCGGTCCGGCTGCTGCGCCTGGCCTCGCTGGCCGCCTTCCTCGCGCTGTGGGAGTGGGCCGCCCGCGTGCCCATCAGCTTCAACTTCCCCGGCCCCGGGGCGACGCTGGCCGCGCTGGCGGACCTGCTCCGGTCGGGGGTCCTGCTCCGGGCCACGGCCACCAGCGCGCTCTCGCTGGGGCTCGGGTTCGGCGCGGCCCTGGCCTTCGGCGTGCCGTTCGGCCTGCTGATGGGCGTGGTCCGGCCCCTGGGGCGCGTGGCCCGCGTGTACTTCGACCTCCTGATCGCGCTGCCCACCGCCGCGCTGGTGCCCCTGGTGATCCTCACCTTCGGGGTCAGCGTGGTGTCGTCGGCGGCCATCGTCTTCGTCTTCAGCGTGCCGTTCGTCACCATGAACGCCTACGGCGGCGTGCGCGACGTGCGGCCCCGGCTGGTGGAGATGGCCCGCGCCTTCGCCGCCCCGCCCGGGGCGATCCTCCTCCGGATCGTCCTGCCCAGCGCCACGCCCATGGTGCTGGCCGGGGTGCGCTACGGCCTGTCGCGCGCCTTCGTCGGCCTGGTGATCGCGGAGCTGCTCCTGTCGCCCTTCGGCGTCGGGCGCCTCATCATGACCGCCCGCTCCATGTTCGAGCACGACCGCATGTTCGCCGCGGTCCTGTGGACCCTGCTGCTGGCCGTGGCCGCCCTGGGCGCGCTGGGGCGGCTGGAGGCCCGCCTGCTTCGCTGGCGGGCGTGAGGCCGCCGTGGACATCGTCATCCAGGGCGTGACCAAGCGCTTCGGCGGCGTGCAGGCCCTCGACGACGTGAGCCTCCGCGTCGCCTCCGGCGAGTTCGTGTCGCTCATCGGGCCCAGCGGGTGCGGCAAGACCACGCTGCTCAAGATCGTGGCCGGCCTGGTCCCCGCGGACGGCGGCGAGGTGCGCGTGGGCCCCCGCACCGTGCGCGGCCCGGGGCGCGAGTGCGCCATGGTGTTCCAGGACTTCGCGCTCATGCCGTGGGCCACCGTGCTCCGCAACGTGGAGTTCGGCCTGCTCCTCCGCGGCCGGCCCCGCGCCGAGCGGGAGGCGGCGGCCCGGCGCTCCCTGACGCGGGTGGGGCTGGCCGGGTTCGAGCAGCACTATCCGTCGCAGCTCTCCGGCGGCATGCAGCAGCGGGTGGGCCTGGCCCGCGCCCTGGCCGTGAACCCCCAGGTGCTCCTCATGGACGAGCCGTTCGCGTCCATCGACGAGCAGACGCGCCGGCTGTTCCAGGACGACCTCCTCGGGCTGTGGGCCGACGAGCGCAAGAGCGTGCTCTTCGTCACGCACAGCATGGAGGAGGCCATCTACCTCTCCGACCGGGTGGTCGTCCTGAGCCCCCGGCCGGGGCGGGTCCACCAGGTGCTGGACGTGCCCCTGCCGCGGCCCCGCGAGCAGGCCGACGTCCGGGCGAGCGTGGAGTTCACCCGCCTGGTGGACACCCTCTGGAAGGTCCTGAGGAAGCTGCAGTGACGGACGCGCGCGGCGGCGGCCTGGGCAGGCCGGGCCTCGTGAGCCTGGCGGCGCTGGTCGCCGCCTGGGAGGCCCTCGGGCGCCTGGAGGTCTCGCTGTTCATCCCGCCGTTCTCCGCGGTCGCCGCCGTGTGGTGGGAGCTGGTGGCCGACGGCACGCTGCCGCGGGCGGCCGGTGCCAGCATGGGCGCGCTGGTGCGCGGCTTCGTCCCCGCCGCCGTCCTGGGCGTGGCGCTGGGCCTGGCCATGGGCCGCTTCGCCGCGGTGCGCCACGTCTTCGACGTGCCCGTCAACACGCTCATGTCGGCGCCCCTGAGCGCGCTGGTGCCGGTGCTCATCGCGCTCTTCGGCATTCGGGACACGGTGGTGGCGGCGTCCGTGTTCATGTTCTCGTTCTTCGTCGTCGTGGTGAACACCGTGACGGGCGTCCGGGGGACCGAGCGCTCGCTGCTGGACATGGCGCGCGCCTTCGGGGCCGGGGAGGCGGCGCTGTTCGCGCGCATCTACCTGCCCTCCGCGCTGCCCGCGGTGATGCTGGGCCTGCGCCTCGGCGCCGTGCAGGCGCTCAAGGGCATGGTGGTGGGCGAGATGCTCATCTCGCTGGTCGGCCTGGGCGAGCGCCTGATCTACTACGGCAACACCTTCCTGATCACCCACCTCTACGCGGTGATCCTGTCGGTGCTGGCCATCGCGGTGCTCACCTCGGAGCTCGCCGCGGCCCTGGACCGGGCCCTGGTGCGGTGGACGTAGGCCCGTGATCGTCGACGTCCACCTCCACCTGCTCTCGCCCCACGCCATCGACGCCGCCCGGCGCCCGGGCGGCGCCCGCGGGATCCGGGTCCTCGAGGGCGACGCCGTCCGGCTGCAGGTGGGCGACGCGCCCCCCACGCGGCCGCTGCTGCCCGCGCTCCACACGCCGGCGCTGCACCTGGAGTTCCTGGCCCGCGCCGGGATCGACCGCGCCGTCTTCGGCCCGCTCATGGACGTCGCCGGCCACGGGCTGCCGCCCGCGGCGGCCGGGGCCTGGAGCC